>NZ_SFBY01000117.1:0-4942 GCF_007095505.1 Microcystis sp. M_QC_C_20170808_M3Col | reverse complement strand
CACATTTGTTACGGATGAATTGAGCAGTACGAATAGCATCGTCTATGGCTTGATACTGTTGAGTTTTAGCTTTAACTTTAAACTCTAAGACAAACATTTTACGCAGGGGGTACTTAGACTAAATCAGTATAGCACAATAAAAGTTAAGTTAACAAGCTATAGTTTAAAAAGCCGTCCTAAAAGGACGGGGCTTTAACCCAAAATTTCGGTAAGCTTTTTGAGCATTGAGGTTCAAATTGTTGGCAAAAATAATCGACATGACAGAATAAAGCATCTATACTAACCCTAGGGCAAGGTGGCTGAATGGTTTTCTGTTTTTCAGCATATCACTTCTCCCTTTTCTTATCCCGAACTCAGGTTATATACTAAGGAGAATAATTAACCATGACCGAAAATAGAGGCCCGATTCCCGTAGTTGTCAACGGTGCAGCCGGTAAAATGGGACGGGAAGTCATTAAAGCCGTTGCTCGTGCCGACGATATGATCTTAGTGGGTGCAGTGGATCGAAATCCCGCTTTTCGAGGTCAAGATGTGGGGGAAGTGGCCGGTTGTGAACCCCTAGAAGTGCCGATACTCGACGATTTGCAGAGTGTTTTAGTCCTGGCAACTCAGGAAAAAGTGCAAGGGGTGATGGTGGATTTTACCCATCCCGACGGTGTTTATGACAATACCCGCAGTGCGATCGCCTATGGAGTGCGTCCCGTGGTGGGAACTACGGGATTATCGGCGGCACAACTGCAAGATTTAACCGAATTTGCCGAAAAAGCCAGCACAGGCTGTTTAGTTATCCCCAATTTTTCCATTGGCATGGTTTTACTACAACAGGCTGCCCTGCAAGCATCCCGCTACTTTGATCATCTGGAAATTATCGAACTGCATCACAATCAAAAAGCAGACGCACCCAGTGGAACGGCGCTCAAAACCGCCCAATTACTGGCAGAATTAGGTAAAACCTTTAATGCTGCCCAAGTTTCCGAAAAAGAAACTATCCCCGGCGCTAGAGGCGGTTTAACTGCTGAGAACATCCGTATTCATAGCGTGCGTCTACCCGGTTTAATTGCTCACCAAGAAGTCATTTTCGGTTCCCCCGGAGAAATCTATACCCTTCGTCATGATACCAGCGATCGCTCCTGTTATATGCCGGGGGTTCTCCTCTCTATCCGCAAAGTTACTCAGCTGCAATCCCTCGTCTACGGTTTAGAAAAAAACCTTTTGGAACTTAAAAAGTACTGGATATGGCAGTGATCGGGGGGAAATTTAGGCACTTTTTCCCTGAAAATTAGGTAATTGGCCACCTCAAAACTGGTAAAACCCCACACCCCACACACCACACCCTACCCCCACCGAAAAACTTTTTGCCGCAAACCCTAGGTAGTGATTTTATTGTAGTGGTGATAGCTCAAACCTTTGCTAATTGGGCATTGTCGTCATCAATAAAGTACCAAACAGTTCGGCACCCCCCTGATCAAGGGGAGTAGGGGGGAAAGAAAGAGATATTCAACGGGAACAGGAAAGACAAACCCTGCGGGCAAAAACTCAACAATGGCTTCATGAAAATGCTGTAAAATACGGAATTAATCGAGCTTATATCTTTGGCTTCGTGACTCGTCCCTATAAATTTCACCCCGGTTCTGATGTGGCTATTGCCGTCGAAAATATCAATCCCGAATTGCACTTTGATGCTATTAGTATTCTTTCCTATTATCTGGGGAGAGAGGTAGATATTATTCTGCTGAAAAACTGTCATTTTGCCCACCGAATTCGGGAAGAAGGAATTTTATGGACAACCGACAACTAATTCTGTTGAAAGCTGATATAAATGCTCAATTACAGCTAATCAAAGCGATCGATGATAAAGTTGCTGTTAGAGCCGAAGGTGTTAATCCCGATGATGTCATTCGCCTAGAAAGCATTGCTTATCAAATCCATAATTTATACAGTGCCACTGAGGATTTACTTAAAATAGTGGCGGCCTGTTTTGAAAATCATATTGCCGATACCCAGCAATGGCATACAGCCTTATTAAACAGAATGACTGTCCCTATCCCCAGAATTTGTCCTGCTTTTATTTCTTCAGAAACCGCTGCTTTGTTAAATGGTTTACGAGGATTTTGGCACTTTTTTCACCATGCCTACGGCACGAATATTGATTATGAACAATTGAAAATTAATTTAGACAGGGCAAGAAAAATCAACAGCAACTTAGAGAAAGATATTGAAATTTTCTTTCAACAATGGGCAGAAAATTAAGCTAAATACCTCGCTATTATAATTATTATGTCGGTCAATAATCCCTATCTTGAATATTGGCAAAAACGCCAAAAAGAACAGCAGGAATATAATCAAAAATTGGCTCAAGAGGCGAGGAAAAATCTGCCGCCAGTTATTGATTATCTAAAAAAAAATTTCCCAATTACAAAAATTATCCTGTTTGGTTCTTTAGTTAAAGGTAAATTTCAGGAAACTTCTGATATTGATCTAGCAGTGGCTGGCATACCTCCAGAAAGTTTTTTTCAAGCTTTAGGAAAAGTTAATTTAATTAGCGATCGCTGGATTGATTTAAAGCCTATAGAAGACTTAGAACCTCATTTTCTTAAAAGAGTTTTGCAAACAGGAGAATGTCTTTATGCGTCCGATGAGTGCCAGTGAATTACAAGAAATCGCTCTTGATATTGCCACTGAAGTTAATAGATTAAATCGGCTAGAAAGCCAAATGCGTTTAGTTCAAGCGGAAATGCTAACCAACCCAGCACTAGCCGATATTTGTGCCGAAAGTTTAGCCCTAAAACTCCATAACTTTTATACAGGATGTGAACGAATTTTTCAAATTATCGCTTCTGAGTTAAATGGTGGCTTACCATCTAGTTATGACTGGCATAGAAGGCTATTAAATCGTATGAGCAAACCTCAAGATTATCGTCCTGCTGTATTACGAGAAGATACAGTGTATAAACTTAATGAATACCTAAGCTTTCGGCACGTTGTTCGCAATATCTACGGTTTTGAATTGGAAAAACAAAAACTAGAAAATCTGGTTAATAACTATTATAATACATGGCTACAAGTCCAAGAAGATATTAATTGTTTTATCCTTTGGTTAAAAACCACAGCAGACAGTCTTAATTAGGGTCTGCTGAAAAAGTTTTTCCTGGGGGCAGGGTGTGGGGTTTTACCAATTTTCAGGAAAAAAGTAGCTGAATTTTCCTCCCAATCACTCCAAGGGTCGGCACTTTTTGGGGTAAAAAAGTCTAAAAGTCTTACCCCACAAGGTTTTTATGCTTATTCAGCCCGCCCTATTTAACTTACTTCCGATGATTGCTGTACTTTCTGACCTATTTTTGGTTCCGTCCCTGCCAACAATCTTTTAATATTACCCTGATGACGAACAATCACATAGATTCCCCCTATCAAACTAAATAAAATATAGGGGAGAGGTTGACCCAAAACAACCATTAAAATATTCACCACCAGCGCCCCGATAATCGAACCTAAAGAAACAATCCGGAAAAGTGCCAGAATAACCAAAAAACTCGCCAAAGTTCCGCAAGCCACTAGGGGATTCATCACTAATAAAACCCCTAAACTGGTGGCGACGGATTTACCACCACTAAAATTCAAGAAAATCGATTTACTATGACCGATGACTGCACCCAATCCCGCCCCAATAATTAACCAGTAATACCAACTTTCTGGGAGAGGATTGACATCCATAAAATATAGCCCTCGTACCAGGGCTACCGCCGCCATTCCTTTTAACATATCAATTAATAACACCGTCGCCCCGGCAGATTTTCCCAGAGTTCTTAGCACATTGGTAGCCCCAGTGGAACCGGAACCATAGTCACGAATATCGATACCTTTGCTGTATTTACCGATTAAATAACCCGTGGGAATCGAACCGAGCAGATAGGATAAAAGTAAGACAGTAAGACTGATAAGAATCGGAATAAGCATAAATTAACCCCAATTTTTAGCGAGAGCGAGCGCCGTTATCAGTGTATCAGCCTGAAGACAAAAAACCACTCACAGGGAACCATAGACGGGAATTGCCGCCCCGCGCAAGTCCTTCGCCCCTTCCCCCGCCAGAAAACAGATCACCTCGGCTAGAGATTGGGGACTTACCCAGTCCTTAGCATTTGCCTCTCCCATCGCTTCCCGGTTGCCCGGAGTATCGATAATACTGGGCAAAACCACGTTAGCGGTAATATTAGTCTGTTTGGTTTCTTCTGCGATCGCTTGGGTTAAAGCCACTACCGCCGCTTTCGAGGCACAATAGGCGGCCAAATTCGCCCCCGGTTGTACGGCACCACGAGAACCGATAGTAACGATACGACCATAATTATGAAGTTTCATCGAGCGTAAACAGTGTTTACACAGTAAAAAAGTGCTATGGAGGTTTAAATCGAACATTTTTAGCCAATCTTCATAGCTAAACTCCTCCGTCGCCCCCATGGTAAAACCCCCGACTAGTTGACATCCTCACCGCCGTAAAACGGACGGTGATTCCCAAACCTCACGATTTAGGTTTCTGCTTCTTTCCCTTGCGGGGTTCCGCACCTGCCGCCCCAGTTTTACTCTGTGAAGGTCTTATGGTCGCTCTACAGACTGACACCGCAAGTCCTGCGGCCAAAATGTTTTTACTAGCGTTAATATCTCGGTCATGGTGTGTCCCACAGCTTGGACAATCCCACTCTCGAACATTTAACGGCATTTTCTCAGCAATATACCCACAATTACTACACCGCTTAGAACTAGGAAACCATCTATCTATTTCGATGTAATTTCTCCCATACCAACGGCATTTATAGGCTAATTGTCGAGTGATTTCTCCCCAACTAACGTCAGATATTGCCTGAGATAATTTCGGGTTTTTGACCAGATTCTTGATGGCTAAATTCTCAACCACAATCGTTTGGTTTTCACGAACTAATTGAGTGGTTAG
>NZ_SFBY01000116.1:0-8277 GCF_007095505.1 Microcystis sp. M_QC_C_20170808_M3Col | reverse complement strand
ATTAACCTGTTTGTGCCTAAAATTTTTGCCTGTATGGGTTTCAGCTATTTTTGAGCGTAGGTACTCTCATCGAATTTTATTTTAAGTTAATTATTTGCATAACAATTACCGAAGAGCCGCTTTTTTCCATGTCTCACATTTTAGCATATATTTGGTAAATGCGCTAGTATTTAACGGTAAAGCCGTCGTAGAACGACGGGGTTTCAGACCCAAATTTTCGATGAATATCCCGGCAGCCTCCATTAACGGTGCGTTCACTGGCGCTAGCGACACCCTACCTCGATCAATTTTGCTACATTCTGAATTTGGAATTGCTGGCCAACACCTGATCTTGTTGGCTCTGTGAAAGTCTGGGACTACAATAGAGAAAAGTGACAATTTTTGCCAGAGTGATCACCGAGGACTAATAAAGAATGACGGCTATCCTAGGGAAACCTGCCACGCTCAACACTCCGATTCTGCACCGTCTTGCCAATGGTTTAACGATTATTGCCGAAAGTCAACCGGTAGAAGCGGTTAATCTCAATGTCTGGCTGCAGGTCGGCTCGGCCTTAGAATCGGATCAGATCAATGGGATGGCTCATTTTCTCGAACACATGGTTTTTAAGGGAACCCGTAACTTAGACAGTGGTGAATTTGAACGGGCGATCGAATCGAGGGGAGCGGTGACTAATGCCGCTACTAGCCAAGAATACACCCATTATTACATTACCACTGCCCCGCAGGACTTCGCCCATCTGGCCCCGCTCCAGCTAGAAGTGGTTTTAGAAGCTTTAATTCCCGATGAAGCTTTTGAGCGGGAAAGACAGGTTATTTTAGAAGAAATTCGTCGTTCTCAGGATAATCCCCGTCGTCGCACTTTTTATCGCACCATGGAGACTTGTTTTCAAGTTTTACCCTATCGTCGTCCGGTGTTGGGGCCGACGGAAGTGATTGAAAATCTTACTCCTCAACAAATGCGCGATTTTCATCGGACTTGGTATCGTCCCGAATGGATGACGGTGGCGGTGGTGGGTAATTTGCCTGTAGATGATTTAATGGCTATTGTGAGGGATTCTCTATATGCTTTAGGCAGTAAGGGCAATTCTGGGCTTATTTCCCATCCTATCGCCAATCTACAGCCCGAAGCTCCTTTTAACCAGATTATCCGTCAAGAATACGAGGATGAAAATTTGCAGCAGGCCCGCTTAATCCTATTTTGGAAAGTGCCGGGTTTGAGAGACTTAGAAAAAACCTATCCTCTCGATGTTTTAGCGGCTATTCTCGGTCAGGGCAAGGTATCGCGATTATTTCAGTCTCTGCGCCAAGAAAAGGGCTTAGTTTCCCAAATAACTGCCAGTAATATGTCCCAGACAGTGCAAGGGGTGTTTTCCGTGTCGGCCCAATTAGCCTCGGAAAATATCGAGCAAGTGGAGAGAGAGGTAGTAGCACAGATTGAACAAATTCAACAGGAAGCTGTGACAGTTTCTGAACTGGAACGAGTTAAAACCCAAGTGGCCAATCGGTTTATTTTTAGCAACGAAAGACCGAGCGATCGAGCCAACCTTTACGGTTATTATCATACTCAGATCGGTGATTTACAACCGGCTTTTTGTTATCCCCAACACATTGAAGCCCTCACTTTAGAGGACATTCAAAATGCCTCTCAAGAGTATTTAAATCCCAATGCTTACGGTGTGGTTGTGGTGAGACCAATTCAGTGAACAGGGAATGGGGAAATGGGGAAATGGGGAAATGGGGAAATTTCAACCAAAACCCTAACACCCTAAAACCCTAACACCCTAACACCCCAACACCCGACTCCTGACTCCTGAATTCTGATAAACCATGTGGACTCAAATTGCTCGACATATTACCCAAACCACGGAAAAACCTTTTGAAATTGAGAAAAGTCGTCCCGTTAGTGGTGGCTGTATCAATCAGGGTTATGCCGTCACTGGCAATGGTTTAATTTATTTCGTTAAGATTAACCAAGCGAACCAAGAGGCCATGTTTGCTGCCGAAGCTTTAGGATTAAAGCAAATTCACGCTACCAAGACTATCAGGGTTCCGGAGCCAATTTGTTGGGGAATTGCCGAGAAATCTAGTTATTTAGTGCTAGAGTGGCTAGAATTCGGCGGTGGCAATAGTCAAAGCTGGGAAAAAATGGGGCGAAATTTAGCTCGTTTACATCAAGTTTCCCTGTCCGATCGCTTTGGTTGGCAGTGTAATAATACCATTGGTTCTACTCCCCAGATTAATACCGTTAGTAACAGTTGGGCGGATTTTTTCGCTCATCAGCGTATTGGCTATCAATTAAGACTTGCGAAGGAGCGCGGCGGCAATTTTCCCGACGAGGATCAAGTTATTCCCGCTATTAGCGAGATTTTGAGTCAGCATCAACCCCATCCCTCCCTCGTCCATGGTGATTTGTGGTCGGGAAATGCGGCCATTACCGTCGATGGGGAACCGGTAATTTTAGACCCTGCCACCTATTGGGGAGACCGGGAGGTGGATTTAGCCATGACGGAACTTTTTGGCGGTTTTCCGGCGGCTTTTTATCGGGGTTATAACGATGTTTTCCCCCTCGATGGCGGTTATCAACAGCGCAAAACTCTTTACAATCTCTACCACATTCTCAATCACTTTAATTTATTTGGTGGTGGTTACGCTTCCCAGGCCAATCGGATGTTACAGGAAATTCTTTAAGGGTTTTACTTGTGAATCTTTGCTGAGGATAAATTATGTCTATTCGAGAAAATACTGTGATGAAAACTCCAGCGACAAAAGTATGTAACGATGCAGAGTTTATGGCGTTACCCGACGATGGTAATCGTTACGAATTGGTCAAGGGAGAGTTAACTAATATGGGTAATTCTGGGGCTTTACACGGTTATATTGCCATTCTTTTAAGTGCTGCTTTATTCGGTTTAGTAACATCTCGAAAACTAGGTGTATTATTGGACTCCAGCACTGCTTTTACTATGAAAAATGGCAATAAACGTTCTCCCGATATAGCTTTTTTTGCCAAGGAACGTCTGCAAGGATTGGAAGAATTGCCGACGGGTTTTCTAGAAGGTGCGCCAGATTTAGTGGTAGAAATTCTCTCTTTGGGCAGTACAATCGCAGAAATTGAGGACAAAATTGTCGAATATTTTGCCAATGGTACTCGTTTGCTCTGGGTTATCAGTCCGGGTCAACACTATGTCTTAGTTTATCGTTCCGGGTACGAACCGCAGCGATTATTAACATCAGGAGATTTTCTGGAGGGGGAAGAGGTGGTTCCGGGGTTCACTTTTCCGGTGGCTGATTTGTTTCAAAAACTATCTTTTTGAATCTTTCTTCTCAACAAATCGGCTAATAAATCGGCGCTATCACTAATGGCTAGATGGGAAGCTTGTTGAGCCATGGCGGCCAATTTTTCGGGATTAGACCATAAATCGAGGACTAATTCGCTTAAAAACTGAGCAGTTAACTCATTTTGACGATAAAGATAAGCGGCTTGAGCTTCAGCGAAAACTTTGGCATTGTAGAACTGATGGTCTTCGGCAGCAAAAGGATAGGGAATTAAAATCGAAGGCGTACAAGTGATCGCTAATTCTGTTAAAGTGCCGGCTCCAGAGCGACTGATAGCCAGATTAGCTCTTTGCCATAATCCCGCCATATTTTCGTAAAAAGGCCGGGAAAAATAGTTAGAATGGCGCAAACTATCCGCTTCGGGGTCGTTTTCTCCCGTGAGATGCACGATATAAATTCCTTTTTCTAACCATTGGGGAGCGCTTTGCCGGACAATTTGATTAAGAGCCACGGCCCCTTGAGAACCACCGGCAACGACAATCAAAAAAGCAGTCTCTGGAATCGGTAAATCTAGGGACTGGGGAATGAGAAACTGCTCTCGTACTGGTGTACTAACCCAAGTGGTGCGAGTGCCGGGTAAATAGCTGGCGGTTCCCTGAAAACCGAGGGCGACCGTATCGCACCAGCGACCGAGAACTTTCGTGACTTTGCCCGGTATGTAGTTAGATTCGTGTAGGATGACGGGAATATTGGCTAAACGAGCCGCTAAAATGGTCGGGCCTGCGATATAACCCCCGGTGGTAAAAACTGCCGCTATCTGACGTTTTTTGATTAAACTACGCACTTGCCAAATGGCCCGCAGTTGACTGAACAGAATCTTGAGAGTTTTTAACCCCAAACGGGTTTGAAATCCCTCAATGGGGATGGTGTGCAGGGGATAGGTTTTTGGAACTAAGGACTGTTCGAGACGGTCTGGAACTCCTAACCATTCAATCTCGTAATCCGGCAAGCGCTCGGCCAGGGCCAAAGCGGGAAATAAATGACCACCAGTACCACTAGCGGCAATCAATAGACGGGTTGGAGTGCGTGCCATAATTCGAGAGAGGGGAAATTCAGCCCTAGAATGAAATAATCTACCATAGTTATTGATCGATCCTTACACAAACTATCACTAATGCGTAACTTGAACACAATCCCCGATAAATTTTTTCGTCAATCCCTCAATTTTTCCCTATCGTTGCTGTTAGGTTTGGGGTTAACTTTCACCCTCGCTACCGGCCTGCGAGCCGAAAAGCCAGAAACTGCTCCGGCTAATTTAAAAACGCTTATCTCCAAAATCGAAACGGCGGCTAACGAGCGAGATATCAAGCAATTAATGGAGTTTTATAGTCCGAAATTTACTAATTCCGATGGCTTGACCTACGAAAAAACTAAAAAGGTTTTAACTCATTTTTGGGAACGTTATAACAATCTAAAATACACCACGACTCTCGAATCTTGGAGTCGTTCCGGTGATAAGTTAACGGCCAATACAATTACTAAAATTACCGGGACGGGAAAGGTGCAGGGACGAGTGGTGGGAATGAATGCTACGATTCGTTCTCGTCAACAATTTCAAGGCAATAAACTTGTTTATCAGGAGATTTTAAGCGAGAGAGTTGAGTTAAGCACCGGCAAAAATCCCCCCAGTGTTCAAGTGAGAATTCCCGAAAGGGTGAAAGTGGGTCAAGAATTTGATTTTGATGTGATTATCCGCGAACCTTTAGGGGATGATTTATTGGCCGGAACGGCGATCGATGAGAAAGTAGATATTGAGCGTTATATTAATACAAAGCCTCTAGAATTGGAATTATTACAGTCCGGCGGTTTATTTAAGCGGGTAAAAGCCCCGGCAACACCGGAAAATCGTTGGTTATCGGCGATTTTAATTCAAGGAGATGGGATTGTTGTCGTTACTCAACGGGTTAAGGTAGAAAAATAAATTTTATCTAAGTAGGGTTTGCTGAAAAAGCTTGTTGGTGGGGTGTAGGGTTTTATTCCCCCCGTTCACTCCAATGACTGGCACTTTCAGGCAATTTAATCCTTATTTTTGCCGTTTTTGAACCCTCAAAAATTAATTATGCAAGAGGTTTAATATAGCGTTTCCTGTTCACAAGAGATACATTATCGATCCTAAAAAGCTTAATCAGCAAAGGTTCAAGTGTAACTCACAGATGCGAGAACCGCTATAAATACTCTGATTAACCATAGAGGTGGGAAACATCGCTCGTCCATACTTTAAATTTTGTTAAATTTACTTGACCAAAAGACGTTGTTAGGGAAGCATCGACGGCATCTAAGCCGCGAGCCATTAAAATCCGCCCGATTCTGGGGGTGTTATGACGAGCATCAAAGGTGTACCATTGATGGTCTAAATAAACTTCAAACCAAGCACTAAAATCCATCGGTAGAGGTTGGGGAGAAATACCGATATCCCCGAGATATCCAGAGGCATAACGGGCGGGAATATTTAAGCAACGGCAAAAAGTCAAAGCTAGATGGTTAAAATCGCGACAAACCCCCGTTCTTTCCCGATAGACATCATAGGCGGTTTTCGTCACCCGCGCGTATTCGTAACCAAAACGAATGTGACTATGAACCCAATCACAAACCGCTTGTACCCTTGCCCAACCGGGGGGAGTTTGTCCGAAAAGTTCCCAGGCAATTTCCGAAAGCAAATCTACTTCACAATAACGGCTACTCATTAGGTAGGGAAAAACTTGGGTTGGTAACTCTGCTAAAGGAATTTCTTGGGCATTCCAATTAACGATATCGGGTTTCCATTCATTCTCGATAACTGCTTCATTGTGAATGCGTATCTGTCCGTCGGGTAAAATTAGACGACTGGTTCGATTACCGAAGCTATCTAAAAATTCTTCTATTTTTGTTGCCGGTTCCACCTGCAAATTTTCCGATTGTCTAACTTGATCTAAAATTGAGGGATGTAAATAAAGTTTTAACAACATGACCACGGGTAAGGGGGCATCAAAGCCAAATTCATAACCAACACGGATTAACATTAGGACTCCTATCTAGATAGTAATTTTGTCGGGATTTGTCGGGATGAAACGCAAATAATCGCCAGACTGAAAAAAGTTATGCCCGACTACTTGGTTAAAAGTTTGAGGAGAAAGTAATGGCCAGGCTGAAAACCGATAAGCTTTGTACAGAGTTACTTTTATTATAAACCGCCTCAACTAAAAGCTTTGTAACTTTGAAGACAAGCCATCGGGAGGATTCGCTCTATCGAAAAGAGTCGGGGGTGGATGGTTCCTCTAATAGACGGATTTCCATGGGGATGTAGGCCAGTTTAGCAAAAATCTTTTGTTGATGACTGACGGGCCACCATTCGTAAAGAAAAATTTCTAAAGGTCGCCAGAGGGCCACCCAACCACTAATTAATAATCCTTCTTCTAAGAAGTGAATAAATGTATCGCTGCCAAAACGACTAATTAATTCGCTGAGACTCAAACAAACAAAAAGAAAGGAGAGACCAATTATCAAAGATATGCGTCCTTGTCGCCAAATTGTGCGTAATTTTCTTTGTTCTCCCTGTTGGCGATAGTCAAAATAATTATGTAAAGCTGAGGGTAACAGATGTCGGGCGGTATTCTGTTCGTTACTGGGAAGATAAAAGACTAATTTAAGGGGGGTATTTAGGGGGAAGTCATCCACAGAGTTAATAATATAGTTTTCGGCGTTATCGTCTAAATCTCTATCTAAGAATGGCGAAGGATCGAGAGAATTAAAGACTTGCTGTAACTGATTAAGTTTAATTTCAATTAAGTAAGTTCCTTCCTCCTCTCGATAATAGGATTGTAATTTATTTACCAGTTTAGACATTAGTTATTAATGTTAAGCAAATGGGGTGAACTGACACAACTAAAATCTACTACTAGAAGTTACTTCATCTTGCTCATACAGGCTGAGAATTGAGTTATCTGTGAGAATATTTTAGCTGTATCAGTCCCAGATCATTAATTTAATTTATCGACCAAAACCAGCGTACCAAAAATAGGTGGCCATCGGGATTACTGTGGCTAAAACCAGTAAAACTATCACCCAAATTGTGGCGCTTTTATCGTCAGTTTCTTCTGCGGTAGTAAAGGTACTTTCGATATTAATTGTCGCTACTTCCGGCGGTCCGGGATCCGCTTCTCCAGAAAGTACCGCCGTTAGACGACGACTAGCATCGAGTAAAGCTTGATTATATTTTCCCCCATCTTTGAGGGGAACTGCCATAGTTTCCGAGAGGATACTATCAGCAATAGCATCGGTTAATAGGGGTTTTGCTTCCTCCCCAACCCGCATAGCAGTTTTATTGGTTAAAGTATCAAGAACGATGATAGTTTGATTGGCACGATCCTCGGGGTTAGGATACCATTCTCTCAGGATATCATCGGCTAAATTGTCAATTTTTTGACCGTAATCCAAGCGCCGGACTACCACCATTCTCACTTCCTGGCCGGTTTTTTCGGCGAGGTTTTTCAGATCTTTATTTAATTTTCCTTCGTTAGCGGCACTAATGGCCGAAACGGGATCGACCACATAAGTGGGCGCTCCGGAGCTTAAAATAGGGAGGTCATAGACTCCCATGGCAGCAGCCGGTGATAGGGAAACACCCAAGGCTACACAGCAGGAGAGAAGGAGAGAAGCTAATAATTTGAGCATATTGATTCGGTAAAATTCCTATAGAACATAATAGGGGAAAAGTTTCCTGTTTTTTGAGTCGGGAGACGGGAAGTGGGGAAGTGGGGAAGTGGGGAAGTGGGGACGTGGGGACGTGGGGAAGTGGGGAAGTGGGGAAGTGGGGAAGTGGGGAAGTGGGGAAGTGGGGACGTGGGGAAGTGGGGAAGTGGGGACGTGGGGAAGTGGGGAAGTGGGGAAGTGGGGAAGTGGGGAAGTGGGGAAGTGGGGAAGTGGGGAAGTGGGGAAGTGGGGAAGTGGGGAAGTGGGGAAGTG
>NZ_SFBY01000115.1:0-11440 GCF_007095505.1 Microcystis sp. M_QC_C_20170808_M3Col | reverse complement strand
GGCTCGACCCAATAAACGCTTGGGGAGAGAATACCTCTACTTTTTCAGAAGCAATTCTGTCTAAGCAAGTAATCTCTGTGAACCAAGAATCCCCGTCTCTTTAGAGCGGGGAGTGTCAACTAAGGTATTCTATGAGGGGGAGCAGAAAAATCCCGCCTCGAAGCTGGTTGTTGTTGAAAAAATCCGTAAAAAATAGTTGCGCTCTTGTATAATCCGCTAAAATCCAGAGAAATAGCTTTTGCCATGGCGACTACAGAAGCATTGAACCCCAGTCAGTTCTCACTCTTAACCAACCTCACCGCTGATCGTTCAAGTTCACCCAACCCACAACAAGAAATGGACAAAGTTATCATTCTCGTTAATGCCGAAGCTCAAGCCAGTGGTCAGATGTCTCGGCTATCGCCCGTTACCGAAAAGATGGTGATTGCCTTGAAAAATGCAGTTCCTAAATCCTTGGCGGTGGAGGTGACGGGGACGGCTTCTTTGTGGTCAAAAATGGAGTCGGGTAAAACCAGCCAGAATAATCTAATCTGGTGTCCCTTAACAATTCAATTACCCAATTGGGTGAATTTTCCTGGTAAAAAAGTTTATCAAGCTTGTCGGGATATCGAGGAAAGACGCACTTGGGTTTCCCATACCCTGCACTATAAAACCAGTCAGGGAGATTCTTCTTTTGGGGATCTTTGGTTGCCGATCACGGTGACATCTAAGGGTTTAGAATACGGTGAGGTAATCGGAGAAGGCATGATCCCCAACGCCTACAGTCAACCGATTAGTCTAGAAAGAGAGAGTCTTAAGTCTTTACATCGGCTGGCAGCGCAATTACTCGATAATTTACAGGCTCCTGCTTCTGTTTATTTGCTACAGTTTCGTCTGGCTCATCGAGAAGTGGTTTTTGATCGTCTCTGGCCTTTTCCTGCCGCACCTGCGATCGCTTCTCTGCGCGGTCAACAGACAGACCTCTATGCAGCCTACTGGAATTGTTTACGTCGGCAAGCAATGCTCGATCATTCCTTGGCAATTTAATCCAGTAGCAGAGAAAAACTGTCTAACTTTGCCCACAACAGCGATCGAGCCCTAAACTAGCTAAAATTAAATCACTGACGGCGTTAGCGATGGCAAATTCACTATAAAAACTTTCGGAGGGGATGTAAGACCAAAAGCTGGGCGTAAGTCCGTCTTAAGGAACCCTCCCCCGTGAACTGTCTAGCAGTAATGTATTAAGTTGACAAAAGGGATACTTTGGCAGAATATTTAGCGTAGCGGCCGCCATAAAAACACGGCTTTTGTCCGTTCCAACTTTCGAAGATGCCGAAATATTCGCTAATTATCCCGATTTATAACGAGGAAGAAACCATTCCAGAACTCTATCGCCGTGTCAGTGACATCATGGATAGTTTAGATGATTCTGTGGAACTGATTCTGATTAATGATGGTAGTGGGGACCGCTCCTTAAAATTAATGCGGGAACTACAGGAAAGAGATGCTAGGGTCTGTTACATTAGCTTTGCTCGCAACTTTGGCCATCAGGCAGCAGTAACGGCAGGACTTAATTTTGCTAGGGGTCAAGTTATTGTTGTCCTCGATGCCGACTTGCAGGAGCCACCGGAATTGATTCCCAAAATGATTGAGTCTTGGCAAGCCGGTTATCATGTGGTTTACGCCCAGAGAACAAAACGGAAAAAAGAAAGTTGGTTTAAACGCCTGACTGCCTACGTTTTCTATAGATTGCTGCAACAATTAGCCGACGTGGATATCCCTGCGGACACGGGGGATTTTTGTCTGATGGATCGTCAGGTAGTGGACGTGTTAAATTCTATGCCAGAACGGAATCGTTATATTCGCGGTTTGCGCGCTTGGATTGGTTTCCGACAAACTGCTGTTAAATTTGAGCGGGATCCCCGGTTTGCCGGCGAAGTCAAATACACTTTTAAAAAATCCTTAGCCCTAGCGATTAATAGCTTGGTGTCTTTTTCTAAGATTCCCCTGCGTCTTTCCACTTATTTAGGCTTATTTTCTGCTTTAATTGCCCTGTTTATGGCTTTACTGGTTCTCTACTGGCGCTTACAGGAACCCGAATCTCCCGTTACTGGTTTAGCTACTATCTTGATCGTTGTGTTTTTCTTGGGTTCGGTACAATTGATCAGTGTCGGCATATTAGGGGAATACATCGGGCGAATTTACGAAGAAGTTAAAGGCAGACCCGCTTATACGATCGCTGAGATCGCTGGGTTGGAAATCAATTAAACTTTTAAAACAACTATCAATTAATTCTTGTTGATTGATGACCTACGGACAAATAAACTTATGATGGACCAGAAAAAATATCTACCTACTCGATCGGCCGCTAATTTCGGCAAGTTTTTGATTATCACTATTTTAGTAATCGGTATAGGATTACGGTTTTTCAATTTAGAGCAAAAAGTCTATAGTGCCGACGAAGTTAGAAGTATCATGCGTTTTTCGGGATACACGACCCAAGATGTCGAAGATATGGCTTTTATTGGGGAAATTATTGACAAAGAAAATTTACAGCATTTTCAACATCCTAATTCCGAACGCTCTCTATCCGATGCCTTGCGCTCTATGATGAGGAATCCGGAACATCCTCCCCTATACCATTTGTCAGCGCGCTTCTGGATGCAGTTAATCCCCATCGAACATTCGGTCAGAACTTTCTCGATTTTCTTAAGCATCTTAGTCATTCCTTGCCTTTATTGGTTATGCCTAGAATTGTTCGATTCCTCCCTAACAGGCTGGATAGCGATCGCTTTATTCGCTGTTTCTCCCTTTCAGATGCTCGTGGCTCAAAACACTACCCAGTATAGTCTCTGGACGATAACAATTATTTTATCGGGAATTGCTCTTTTACGAGCAATCCGTAAAAATACGCTTAAAAGTTGGCTCTGGTATAGCCTGAGTTTAGCCTTGACTTTTTATACTCATTTACTTTCCGCTCCTGTGGCTATCGCCCAAGCTTTATATGTGATTCTTCTAGAGAGATTGAAAATTACAAGAACAGTTGTTAGCTATATATTGGCAGCTGTTGGCAGTTTAGTTTTATTTAGCCCTTGGCTATTCGTGATTTTTACTAACCCAGGCAACCTCGATGCCAGCAAGCATTACTATGCACTGTTTAAAAATAGTATCAGCCAAATATCTCAAACCTTATTCCGTCATACTGGCCATGTATTTGTGGATTTCTTTCACCGCAGAGGAAGATTAGAATCGGCCTTACATATATTGATTTTATTGTTGGCTCTCTATTCTCTCTATCATCTGATTCGATATACCTCCCCCAGAGTTTGGCTATTTCTCCTCACGCTGATCTTGATACCAGCACTATTTCAAATTGTCCCCGACTTATTATTAATACCATCGATTCGCTCCCTACAAGCCAGATATTATCTACCAGTATTTTTAGGAATGCAGATTTCTATTTCCCACCTAATCGCTAGTTATATTGGCTCAAAATCGCCAAAAAATTGGCTTCACTATTTAGGACAACAAATCTTGCTAATTTTCCTGCTACTAGGTATAGTATCGGGTGTATTTCTGGGTTTAACTCCTGATGCGGCTTTAGACGATCAAAGAGGTACAGCCAGTGGAGCTAATCTAGAAATCGCCCCTGTTTTAAACTCCATGACCAAGCCGATAGTTATCAGCGATAATACCCCTAGTTTCTTTTTGGCATTATCCTATTTAGTTAACGATCAAGTTAAGTTTCAATTATTTCAGGATGGCGATGTGGAATCCTGGCGGCAAAAACTCAATCTCAAGGAATTAGCCCAAAACTACAGTAATATCGTCGTGGCACATCCCGAAGAAGATTTTGTTAACTTCTTAAATGAGCAATACCCCATTCGTACAAAAAAATTAGCAGGACCGCTAATAGAAATTAAACTCCAATAGCAGAGAAAAACTGTCTAACTTTGCCCACAACAGCGATCGATCCCTAAACTATCTAAAATTAAATCACTGACGGCGTTAGCGATGGCAAATTCACTATAAAAACTTTCGCGAAAATCAAAAGCCTGCATCTCGGTAACGATCGCAATTACCAAGCTACCGAGATCGTTTTCCCCTTCCAAACGCTGACGCAGAAAAATTTGACTAGCGCGTTCAGCGATAGTTTCATTAATAGCTTCGGGAATAAATTCTGCATCTAACCAACGATGCAAAGCGGTGCGCAGCCAAGTTTGTTCCTGTTGGGGATTTTCGATCGGTGGTAAAGTAATAGGTGGAATTGGTGCGGGATGATCGGGCATAATTAGAGAATGATCAGGCTACGAGACTGAATTCTTGGGGGGAGTCGTGGATACCGCCTCTATTATACAAGGATACGCACGCGGTTACTTTCTCATGGCCGATGAGGGGGGGCGATTGGATTGGTATTCTAGTAAAAATCGCGCTCTTATCCCTCTCGATCGGCGTTTTAGGTATCCCAAGTCCCTAAAACGAGTTTTGAATCAAAATCGCTTTAGCGTGGCTATTAACCGCGATTTTGCTGGGGTTTGTGCCGGTTGTGCCGATCGCTCGCTGACTTGGATTTCCCCGGAGTTAATCCAAATCTATCAGCAATTACACCAAGCCGGTTGGGCCCACAGTTTCGAGACTTGGCAAGGGGATCAATTAGCGGGAGGGATTTTAGGTTTGGCAATTGGCGGGGTTTTTATCGGGGAATCGATGTTCTATAAAATTCCTGATGGTTCTAAGGTAGCCATGGTCAAGTTAGTCGAACACCTTAGAGAACGGGATTTCTGTCTATTTGATGCCCAAATGCAAAATCCCCATCTGGCTAGATTTGGGACCTATACTATCTCCGAAAAAGAATATCATCCCCTACTTGAAGGCACTCTGTTGAAGCATTGCCATTTTGTTTAAGTATTGTTTGCTGAATAAATCTAAAAACCTTGTTGTAGAAGACTTTTAGACTTTTTTCCCCTCAAAAAGTGTCAGCCCTTGCAGTGGTCGGGGGGAAAATTCAGGGACTTTTTCCCTGAAAATTAGGTAATTGACCCCCTGAAAATCGGTAAAACCCCACACCCCAACCCCCAACCCCCAACCCCCAACCCCCAACCCCCAACCCCCAACCCCCACCGAAAAACTTTTTGCCGCAGACCCTAAGTATTGTTTCCGATTGTGGCAGTCATCTTAATAGTGACGTACTAATTTTTCGTTTTGGGGGGCCAGTCGTCACGATTCAGTCGTCAATAGCAAATTAGGCTATACTTCATCTTTATGAAAAAAGCTGTAAGAATCGACCTCGAAAATGTCTTGACCATGGAACCCGATTCGAGGTATTCTATCAGGGTAGATCAGACAGTAATGAAATTCAGATTTAAATTGGCAATGTTAAACCAGTTAAAAATTCTAATTGTTGATGATAATGAAGTAGATCGGATCGCCGTGCGCCGATTCTTAAGAACATCGGAGATGGCGATCGAAATAACAGAAGCCGCTGACTATCAAGAGGCTAAAGAAAAGATGTCCAATAATTTTTTCGACTGTATGTTTATCGATTATCTTCTACCCGATCAAGATGGTTTGACTTTGGTGCGGGAAATTCGGCAGCAGGGAGTTAAAATACCCCTAATTGTCTTAACCGGTCACGGAGACGAAGGAATTGCCGTAGATATGATGAAAGCCGGTGCTTCCGATTATCTGAGTAAATTTCGTCTTTCTGCCGTGCACTTAAATCAAGCGATGCGAAACGCCCTAGGCATCTATGAAGCGGCACAAGAAGTGGCGATTGCCAAACAAGAAAAAGAGCAATTGGCTAGACAAAAAGAAGATTTTGTTTCGAGGATGACCCACGATTTGCGAACTCCCCTAGTATCTGTCAATCACATATTAGAACTATTTCAAGAAGGTTTATACGGTGAGATTACTCCCGAAATGAGTCGAGTTATTAAGGTGATTATTCGCAGTAATACAAATCTCTTGGAAATGGTTAATAATCTTTTGGAAGTTTATTGTTATGAAAACGGCGAAAAGACACTTAATTTTACTAAATTAAAGATTATCGATATTCTCGAAGAAGTCTGTCAGCAGTTAACTCCCCTTGCCCGAGAAAAAGGACTAGAATTAAGCTTAAATGCCGAAAATGCTAGGGAAATTTTCCTAACTGGCGATCGCTTGGAACTGCGGCGCGTTTTTACCAATCTCATCGGCAATGCGATTAAATTTACCCAAAAGGGTGATGTGAAAATTCATCTCATCCCCGCTACAGAGGAAGATACTTTTGTCACCATTGTCATCGAGGATACTGGTATAGGCATTTCAGCAGAAGAACTACTCCGGATTTTCGAGCGCCTGTACTCCGGTTCCCCAGACACTTCCAACAATGGGTTAGGACTTTATCTCTCCCGTCGCATTATCGATGCTCATGGGGGAACTATTGCCGTCACCTCAGAATTAGAACGGGGTAGTAGCTTTTCTGTCCGTTTACCTAAAATGTCAGCTTGAAGGCTCTCGGTTTGACACCTTGTACGATGAAAAGCTTGGTAGATAAGGTAACTGGATGAACAGGGAATCCCTCGCATGAGTGCGAGGGGAGCGTCAACTGTCTAGAAAGATCGATAATAGAAAAAATACTTTCTGCCGATCGGTCACTGTTAATGGCTTCTAATTGGGATATCTTGTTAATACAAGCGGCGCGTCAGGGCAATCGGGCGCGGGTTCAAGCTTTACTGAGTCAGGGGGCAAATGTCAACGCCACTGATGTGCAAAATACTACGGCTTTAATCTATGCCGTGCAGGGGGGTCATAGGGAAATTGTGGCAATTTTGCGAGAATTTGGGGCTGATATCAACAAAAGTAAACAACCTCAAGGTTTAAACCCTCTCATGTTAGCGGCTGCGCTCAATCACAGTGAAATCCTTGCTCAATTAATCGCCGCCGGTGCTAATGTCAATCAGGTCAATCAAGATGGTACACCCGCACTAATGATTGCCACTTATAAGGGTCATACAGCGATCGCAGAACAGTTATTAATCGCTGGCGCTCGGGTCAATATGCGCGATCGGGATGGAGATACGGCTTTATCTGTAGCTATTAGCCAAAATTACGCCGCAATCGTCCGTTTACTGCTCGATAGTGGTGTAGATGACGAAATCCGTCAAGAAGCTTGGTTACAAGCTCTCACCGCTAATTGCCCAGAAATCCTCGAATTGTTTATTACCCGTGGTATGCCCCTCGATTCTCCCACTTTATCTGGGGAAACTCCCCTAATTTTGGCTGTAGAGAGGGGAAATCTCGGCAGCATGCAAACTTTACTGCAAGCGGGAGCAAATCCGAATATCAGCACGGAGGAGGGAGAAACTGCCCTCATGATCGCTGCTGCTGAGGGATATTTCGATATTGTCCGACTTTTACTCGCTAAGGGGGCCAGTGTTGACAATCAAAATCAGGCTGGAGAAACGGCCCTGCATTTAGGGACGATCGAAGGACATCTAGAGATCGTCCAGGCCTTACTACAAGCCGGCGCTTTTGTCAATCACCGTAACCATTTTGGGGATACACCCCTGATCATCGCCACGATGCAAGGATACGAAGCGATCGTTTTAGAATTGTTAAAACAGGGAGCGGAGCCTAACCTAACTCAGCAGGGAGAAACACCGTTAACCTTAGCTCTACAGCGCAAATTGGCCGAAATCTGCCGTTATCTCCTCGACTACGGGGCTAATCCCAACGCCTTTTATCCCGATGGCAAAACCGTCCTCATGAAAGCTTGTGAGGGCAATAATAGTCAACTGGTGCGCCGGTTAATCGATATCGGTGCTGATGTCAATAAACTCGATTTTAGCGGCGCTTCCCCTTTAATGTGGGCGAGTTATCACGGTTGTCTCGACACGGTTAAAGTTTTGTTAGACGGGGGAAAAGTGCACTTAAATCAGAAAAATCAAGGGGGAATGACCGCTTTAATGTTAGCTAAATTTAATCACCATCAGGCGATCGTTTCTTTATTACAACAAGCAGGAGCGATCGAGTAAGCTGCCCGCGCATTTAAATTGCTTGTGGAGATGAGGCGATCGGCGATCGGCAGGAGATAGGGTGTTAGGGTTTTAGGGTGTTAGGGTTTTAGGGTGTTAGGGTTTTAGTTGAAATTCCCCCACTTCCCCACTTCCCCACTTCCCACTTCCCCACGAGAAACTTTTTGCCGCAAACCCTAGATAGTCAACAGCTTACCATGACCACAGTGATATTATCAGAACCGCCAGCTTTTTTGGCCGCTGCCACTAAATTCTCGACAATTTCCTGACAATCAGCACCGGTTTGCAAATAATCGCTAATTTCCTCGTCGGACACTTCTTCCGTCAAACCATCACTACAGAGAATTAAACTATCGCCAGATTGCACATCGAGGGGAGATACCGTCACTGGGGGCAAATCGCGACGACCGAGACATTGAAATAAAATGTGTCGCCAAGGGTGGTTTTTCGCATCTTCTTCGGACAGATCGCCCATTTTTATCGCCCTAGCTATCCAAGTATGATCCTCCGTCACCTGTTCTAATTTTTGCTCACGAAAGCGATAGAGACGGGAATCACCAATATGGGTGTACCAAGAGCCATCATCTCGGAAGATAGCCATGACTAGGGTTGTCCCCATGTCCTGTCTTTCGGGATTTTTGAGTTGATCTTCAATAATCTTCTCGTTAGCGGCAGTAATTGCCTCCTGCAGCAATTCCCCGGTATTCAGGGGCGAATTCCAGTGTTCTTCTAGATGAGCTTGGATAGTTTCAGTGGCAATTTGACTAGCTTCCTGGCCTCCCGCATGACCCCCCATACCATCGGCAACGATAAAAAAGCGGCGATCGGGGTCGATATAATAACTGTCCTGATTAACCGATCGCACTACACCAGGATCGGTCATTCCTCCAAAAGAAAGGTTGTTCATCGAAATTTCTGCTTCTAACACAATAACTTATTATCCCGTGATCAATTACATCATGCGATCCTGACGTTGAATTTTCTGCCAAAGTCTCAACAAAGCTACCCCCGGGAAAAGCGCAATTCCTAACGGCAATAAGGTCAACCAACCAAAACCACTGACAAATAGAAGCGTCGCTGAGACAATTAAAGCACTGATAATTAAAGTATAGTTGGTTCCCATTTGGATCATACCCAATCGCCGCAAAAGTCGCTCAGATTCGCTGGAACGCACCCGGACACGGATATCACCCCGTTCTAATTTTTCGATCGTATCATCGATGCGTCGGGGTAAACTCAGGGCGGTGCTGCTCACTTGGGCTGCTTGTCGTCCTAACTCATCGAGGATATTACTGCCATTATTTCCTGTCATATCATGTACTAATTGCAGGGCAAAAGGTTGGGCCACTTCCATAAAGTTAAATTCGGGATCGAGTCCTTTGCCTACCCCTTCCAGGGTAGAAAATGCCCGCATGACGAAGGTAAAGGTAGCGGGAAAGCGAAAAGGCTGGTCGTAGGCGATTTCATAGAGATCATCGCTGATAGCGGCCACGGATTGCTCCTCAAAGGGTTTATCCATGAAGTTATCGAGCATATACTGGATCGAGCGCCGCACTGCTCCCATATCACCATTTGCAGTTAATGCTCCTAAATCTACCAGAGAAGTGACCACGCGATCGGCATCTTTTTGGGCAATTCCTAAGAGAGTCTGCATTAGTTTTTCGCGCACGTTGGTTTTAATTTGTCCCATCATGCCGAAATCGTAGAAAATTAACGAGCCATCACTATCAACGGCGATATTGCCGGGGTGAGGATCCGCATGAAAAAAGCCGTTATTGAGCAGTTGAATTAAATAAGCTTTGGCTCCCAGTTTAGCCAACAATTTGCGATCGAGTCCTGCCGCTTCTAGGGCTTCATAATGACTGATTTTGATGCCGGGGAGGTATTCTAGGGTTAAAACCCGGGGAGAGGTGTAGCGCCAATAGACTTTCGGTACTTTGACCCAATCTTCCCCGCGAAAATTACGGCGAAAAGTGTCAGCGTTGCGACCTTCGTTGAGATAATCGGTTTCTTCCCAGAGAATTTTACAGCATTCTTCATAAATACCCGTCCAATCGCGACCTTTCCCCCATTTGGGATGATTTTGGAAGTATTGGGCGATTTTTTTCAGGATGGCCAGATCGATACTAAATAATTTTTTCAATCCGGGCCGTTGGACTTTGACCACCACATCTTCCCCGGTGTTCAGTTGGGCCCGGTGAACTTGTCCTAAACTAGCGGCTGCTAGGGGGATGGGATCGAAGCTTTTAAAGAGTTTATTCAGGGGTTTACCGAGGGATATCTCGATAATTTTGCTGGCCTGTTCGTAGGTAAATGCGGGAACCTGATCCTGTAGTTTCGAGAGTTCTTCCACATATTCGAGGGGAAAAAGATCGGCGCGGGTGGAGAACAGTTGACCGACTTTAATAAAAGTCGGTCCCAATTCTAACATGGTTTCCCGAATCCAAGCGGCCTGTTTTCTGCGTCTGCCGGCGAGTTTTTCCTCGCTATAGCCGCCGTTATAGCTCCATTTTTTACCGTTGAGCCAGAATTGATAAAGTACAGTCAGAACGAATCGCCAAATATCTAGACGACGACGATTGATCGAATAGTTTTCTCGATTCCAACGATAGCTATTTTTGGCGACTTGGAGGGCCGGCATTGCTGGGTTTAACTCTGGGGTAACGGGGACGGGTAGAAAGGCTGACACGCAATTTTTGGGGCTTTAAAGCGACTAAAAGAGGGTTTTGGGTTAATTCTGATGGTTTTTTAGTTCCGAGCGCAATTGGGCGATTTCGGCGCGCATTTCGTCGATGTTTTCCTGCACATCGGCACTGGAGGAACCACCGGACTCTGTACCAGTATATACTCCCTTTTCCATGGCTTGATCGGCTCTCATTTGCACTTCTTCGACGAATTGCCGCAGGTTTTCCCGTTGTTCGGCATCAAATTTGCCTAATTCGCTTAAAGCGTTGGTAAAAGCATCTTCTAGCTGTTCACCGATCACTTCAGCGATCGCTCGTCCGAGGAAAAAGGCGTGAATAACGGGGTTAGTCATAATCTTAAATGGATGTTTTCGCTTCGGGGTTTGTGGACGGGAAAGGCAATAATAAATTCCCTAACTACTAGGTTAGGCGACAGAACCAGAAAAGGCAAATCGTTTTTCTGAAAAGGGAGGTGAGACCAAATCCGTTTTCAATAGTGTGATTAACTCTCAAGTTATGAATTGTTTCTCCCTTCTCCCCACACCCTACACCCTACACCCTACACCCCACTCTCCTATGCCTTTTAAACAGAATTTAGTATTGTAAAGTTTCAATACAAATATAGTCATATATAGTCAAGCACGGTAATATGTGAACACGAAACTATCAGACTAGGCAAAAAAAAACAGGAATAAGTTATCGAACGGCTTGGAGGTGGTGGAAACAAGGGAATTTAACAGGCTATCAATTGCCTTCCGGTAC
>NZ_SFBY01000114.1:0-10567 GCF_007095505.1 Microcystis sp. M_QC_C_20170808_M3Col | reverse complement strand
CCTCGATGACCATTTTTATTGATGTGATGGCTTTGACATTCTGGGCATTTCATTGTTCTTTCTGCTTATTTTATTTTTCATTTATTTTACCTCATCATCTCTTAATCTGACAACGCCGTAATGCCGCGTTACGCTGGACAAATTTTTTAAAAGATCGCTTAAACCTAGTCGTTAAAATTAACTCTCTCACGAATCCTCGTCGCTTTCTAGGTAACAACGTAATTCTGAGATAACTTCTTCTGCTGACATTGCTTTTAAATTCCCTGTTCGGTACTCTGCCAACGCCTCACGACATTCCTCCATAATTTCTCGTCTTCTGACTTCCACTAACCGCTTTTTGACAATATCAGCCAATAATTCTTGCTGTTCTCTAGGTAATTGACTGACTACCTCTAACGCATTTTCAAACGTAATCATCTTGACTCCTGATGGCAATTTGATCTCTCACTTCAGTATAAGTCCAAATTTAAGAATCCGAAAGCACAGTCGAATTTGGGAGAAACAATCACTTTTTTCTGACTGATCAGGTGTTTCAAGTCCCCTCTCTAAAGGGACGATCGCGGTTTAGATTCTGGGGAAGAGGCGATCATTAGTATTGCTTAGATGTTAAGTTGGTAATCAGACTATAATCAACAAATGAATAGAAAACAGCGAAAAACCTATGATTCTATTTTTGTTGATCCCATCCGCCGTAACATCTTTTGGGATGATATAGCGGTATTCGCTTGAGTGAGATACAGACAAAGTCTTGCCTAGACTGACTCATAGCCTGTTGCACTATACCTCATTCGACTGCATACCGCTATAAGGTGATGGCTCAAGAGTGGGATTTGATCTTAATGAAATTTCCCTTAATATTCATTCCCCGCACCCCCAAAAGGAACTAAAAAGATACCCAATTAAAGCTATTCGTAAATTTTTAATTAAAGCAGGAGTAAACTAATGCAATACAAAGGCTATGAAGCTGTGATTGAATATGATGCCAGCGATCGCTTATTTTTTGGTCGTGTCATTAATATAGAAGATATTATTGTTTTTGATGGTCTTTCCGTTGATGAGCTAGAACAGGCTTTTCAAACCGTCATTGAACAATATTTAACGGATTGTCAAACCCTTAATAAAATCCCTACACCACCAACTTATTCCTTTGATGAGGCGACTACGACGGTAATAAATTAACTAATAGGTCTTTTTAAGTTTCGTAGGTTGACTTATGATATAATTGCTTCTATCAATCTCATTGCTTAAACATGAATTCTGTAGAGAGATATATAAAATCTCCTACCCCATTTATGGTTCATAACTGGGAAAAATTGCTACCTGATTGGCAAGTTCCTCCGCAAACTATCGTAATTGTCTTGATTAATTCTCAATTTCCTTTAGACGAAGAAGGAGAATTAATTGAACAGGAAAAAGATCGCCTACTTAAGCAATTTATGCAATGGGGTCAATCTTTCCATCTTATGAGTCAAAAACAAGGCTTCTTAACAGAAATCATTTGTCCTAAAGAAGGAATACCTCAATACTCAAAAAAAGGCGATGCTCATTTTGATTTGGTTGCCACGGTTCATCATTCATTGGGATTTAATTTTTCGACAGTTAGAGGCTGTAAAACTCTGCTGCATCCAAGATGGCATACTGCTGTCTATCCCGGACTTTTCTTGTCTGGGACGACAGCAGTAGCAGTTGAGTCAATTTTGACAGTATAGAAAACGGGTTTTTTAAAGAAACCCGTTTTCTGAACTATAAAGATTTATTAAAATGTAACTTATGATACAGTCGAGGAGGGGGTGGAGTGCATATTGGCCATTATGAACCGCCAATAAAAAATGAAGTGCATCAACTGGAAAGCTTGACGAAGTAAAGCCGATCTTTTAAAGTCCGAGGTTGAAGAACGAGGCAGATATATTAAAACCGATATTTGACGAAATTGGTCAAAAAATTTAGCTGACAACTAATAGCCATTTTTAAGCTTGCACTATCTTAGTTCGATGGGAACGACCGCGCCACCAAGCGAGTAGGGTACTAGCGATAAAAATACTCGAATAGGCCCCAGCTACGAAACCGATAATTAAAGCTAGGGCAAAATATTTTAAGGTGGTGCCACCAAAGAGAAAAATCGCCACCAGAGGCAATAAAGTGGTCAGGGTGGTATTAATCGAACGAGCTAGGGTTTGACTCACCGCATTATCGACAATTTCATCCACGGATAGTTCAGGAGTTTGGGCGAAATTTTCCCGCACGCGATCATAAATTACCACTGTGTCGTTAACAGAAAAGCCCACAATTGTCAAGAGGGAAACCAAAAATAAACTATCCACTTCTACCCCCGCAATTAAGCCTAAAACCGCAAATACGCCCACGGTAATTAGAACGTCATGAAAGAGGGCGACAATGGCAAAAAAAGCGTAATCCCGTTGAAAACGAAAGCTTAGATAGACGGCAATGCCAAAAAAGGAAACTAATAGGGCCAAAAATCCCGACCTAAATAATTCTTGACCGATGGTGGGACCGACGGTATCGATTTGACTGGTTTCGGGGTCAAAGGTGCCGATTTTCTGATTTAAGGTGTCGAGTAATTTTGTTCTCTGTTCTTCTACGAGGGTTTTCGTCCGCACCGATAAAGTATATTTATCCAACACCTGCACACTACTGTTACCCAATCCTTCCTCGTCTAAAATCACTTGCACTTCGGCAGTAGTTAAGGGTTTCTCACAGTTATTCTTTTTGGCACAGGCTAATTCTATCTGAATTCTCGTCCCACCAACAAAATCTAAACTCGGCCGCAAAGGCGCTTGAATAGTGAACCAAGAAATTACCATGGCCAAAATACTACCAATCGTCAGCAAGGCCGAGACTGTCCACCAAAAATTACGCTGTTTTGTAACGTTAAATGCCATATTGAGTAAGAGGTGAGTGGGGGTTGGGTGTTGGGGGTTGGGGGTTGGGTGTTGGGGGTTGGGGGTTGGGGTATTAGTTGAATTTCCCCATTTCCCCATTTCCCCATTTCCCCATTTCCCCATTTCCCTAATAACTACTGGTTTGCTGGTAAATTAGGGCAGAAAAGTTGGGGTTTTTGACGGACGCTGGGGACGTTTAACACGGTGATTAACAGGAGCGTGCGACTACAGGTTAAAGCGGTAAACATACTCACAGCTACCCCAATGGCTAAAGTTAAGGCAAAACCTTTGACTAATCCCGAACCCAACCAAAATAAGGCACCACAGGCGATTAAAGTAGTGACATTACTATCAAGAATACTGGAAAAAGCCCGGTAAAATCCCGACTCTACCGCCCGAAATAAAGATTTTCCGGCCCTTAATTCTTCCCGGGTGCGCTCAAAAATCAGTACATTTGCATCAACAGCCATGCCGATACTGAGGATAAATCCAGCAATACCGGGTAAGGTCATCGTGACTCCCACTAAGGCAAAAGCCCCCAGAGAGAGTATAGTATAGATAATCAGGGAAATATCAGCGATGACACCGGGTAAACGGTAATAAACCGCCATGAAGATTAAAACTAACAGTAAACCCACTAAACCAGCGTAGATACTGCGACGGATGCTATCTTGGCCTAAAGTTGCCCCAACGGTGCGAATTTCTTCGACTTTGACGGGAAAAGGGAGGGAACCACCGCGCAATTGAATCGCTAGATCGTTGGCAGTTTCGGCGGTAAAATTACCAGTAATCACGGCCCGGCCTCCAGTAATACCAGTTTGGGCAAACTGCACATCAACCACAGGGGCGCTAATTAATTCATTATCGAGGAAAATCCCAATACTGCGACCAGTACCCGCAATCGCTTTAGTCAGTTCGGCAAATTTATTGCCCCCTTCCGAGTCGAAGGTAATGGCCACTTCCCAGTTGGTCCCTTGGGTGGAACTAATAGTGGCATTTTGCAGATTTTTTCCAGTTAAGTCCACCGATTCAAATAGATTTAAAATTGCCTGTTTAGATTTTTGCAGAGATTGTTCTAGTTCGGCAATTTTAGCGGCATTTTCGGGTTTATTCTCGGCTTTGAGGGCGGCTAATTCCGCTTTTTTTTGTTGAAAAATTGAATATTCAGCCCGGAATTCTCCTTCTGTACCTTGTTTTTGCTGACGAAATTCTAATTGGGCCTGAACATTTAAGTTTCTCTCAGCTTCTTTGGGATTTGTGACCCCAGGTAGTTGCACGATTACCTGATTTTTACTGTCCACAGTCTGCACTAATGATTCAGAAACACCGAGGGCATTAACGCGGTTTTCAATCACATTTTGTACCGCTTTTAAATCATTAGGTTGAATGGTTTTTACGGTTTCGGTGGGTTTAACTTGGATCGTTAATTGACTACCACCGCGCAGGTCTAAACCTAATTGTAGGGGTAACTTAATCAGGATGACGATCGAGGCAACAACTAGGCCGATGATCAGTAACAATAACCAATTTTGTCTCTGCATAACTTCGGTATCAAAAGGAAAATTTGTTAAATGCGATCGCTGACCATTTTCTGGACAGCTTCGACAATTTGATTAGGTTGAATAATCGTCAATCTTTCTAGATTACCGTTATAAGGTGTCGGTATATCTTGGGAAGATAATCTTAACACAGGGGCATCTAATTCATCGAATAACTGCTCATTAATTAAAGCAATTAACTCGGAAGCAATTCCTGCCGTTTTCATACATTCTTCCACGATAATCACCTTGTGAGTCTTGCGAATCGAAGCGGCGATCGTCTCCATATCAAAGGGTTTCAGGGAAATTAAATCGATAATTTCTGGATCGTAGCCATCTTTTTCTAACTGTTTTAATGCCTGTAAACAGTGATGACGCATCCGCGAATAGGTGAGAATGGTGATATCTTCTCCCTGGCGAACGATTTCCGCTTTATCTAGGGGTAAAAGATACTCGGTATCAGGTAAATTTTCCTTGAGATTATAGAGAAGAACGTGTTCAAAGAAAAGCACGGGGTTATTATCTCTAATCGCCGATTTTAATAAACCTTTGGCGTTGTAAGGAGTGGAACAAGCGACAATTTTTAGTCCGGGTACTGCGTGAAAATAGGCCTCTAAACGTTGGGAATGTTCCGCACCTAATTGTCTCCCCACACCCCCTGGACCGCGGATAACCATGGGGATTTTAAAATTACCGCCAGAAGTATAACGTAACATCCCGGCATTGTTGGCAATTTGGTTAAAGGCAAGGAGAAGAAAACCCATATTCATGCCTTCAATAATCGGACGTAATCCCGTCATGGCTGCCCCCACTGCCATGCCCGTAAAACTATTTTCAGCGATGGGAGTATCTAAAACCCTTAAATCGCCATATTTTTTGTAGAGATCTTTGGTAACTTTGTAGGAACCGCCGTAATGACCCACATCTTCACCTAAAACAAATACTGTCTGGTCGCGGCCCATTTCCTCATCGATCGCCTGTCGCAAAGCATTAAATAATAGGGTTTCTGCCATATCAAGTCCCCGCTTACAATTCGGTCATCTTATCACTAAACTTATTATCTTACCCCTTTTCTGTCCCGAGGGAATAGTAAATGGGGAAGTGGGGAGAGGGAATTATGACTATAGATAATAGTCTATTCTAGTTACCGACAATCGGCCGGCAAAGAACTAAGATCAAGATCAAGCAATCCCCTACCGTTAAAGCTGATGAAATTACCCCGTCTTGCCGCTTTAATCATTGGTCTGAGCTTTATTTTCGGATTAATGTTGTGGTTAGTCAACTCTATCTATCGTCTTTACATCCAGATCGCCTTTACCGCTCCTATCTTAGCTAATATTCTGCTTTTGCTGATTATCGGACTGCTGGGCTTGCTGATCTACATTCTTTTATACTACTTTTACCTGCTGCCCCAGCGCCAAAAAAGTCGCCGCGGGTTGCATTCTTCCTCCCGTCCACCCCTAAAATTACCGGTAGAAAAAACCGAGGCCGCCGGGGAAACCTTAAAAGCTATCCGGCAACAAGTGGAGCAAATTCAAGATAAAGTAACCCAACAGGTTTTTGTTAAGCGTTCCCAAGAAATTGAGCGAAGTTTAGCCAGAAAAGAAGTTAAAATCATCGTTTTTGGCACAGGATCGGCGGGAAAAACCTCTCTAATTAACGCTCTCATCGGTCAAATGGTGGGCAATGTGGAGGCAACCATGGGAACCACGGAAAAAGGGGAAACCTATAGTTTAAAAATGAAAGGTGTGAATCGGGAAATTCAAATTACCGATACCCCCGGCATTCTCGAAATTGGTGCAGCCGGAGGTGAAAGGGAACAGTTAGCGCGACAATTAGCCACGGAAGCAGATTTACTTTTATTTGTCATTGATAACGATATTCGACAATCGGAATACGCCCCTTTATTGCGTTTAATTGATATGGGGAAACGTTCTCTCTTAGTCTTTAATAAAATCGATCTCTATAGCGATGAAGATCGAGACATTATTTTAAAACAATTACGAGAACGTCTTAAAGGAGTGGTCCTTTCCGCCGATATTATTGCCGTTGCCGCTAATCCCCAACCTGTGCATTTAACCGGGGGACAAATGATCACACCAGAACCAGATATTTTAGCTTTAATTAAACGTTTGGCTTCAGTTTTACGGGCCGAAGGGGAGGATTTAGTGGCGGATAATATCCTCTTACAATCCCAAAGATTAGGAGAAGAAGCTAGGAAAATTATTGATCGCCAACGTCGTCGCCAAGCTGATAAAATTATCGATCGCTATCAGTGGATCGGTGCGGGAGTGATTGCAGTGACTCCCTTACCAGTGTTCGATCTGTTAGCAACGGCGGCGGTTAATGCTCAAATGGTCAGGGAAATTGGTCAAGTTTATGGCTGTGAAATTAACAGCGATCGAGGCAAGGAATTGGCCTTATCTTTGGGCAAAACTCTAGTTAGTTTGGGAGTAGTGAAAGGAGCAGTAGAATTATTAGCCAGAATCCTACAATTAAATTTTACTACCTATATAGTCGGTAAGGCAATTCAAGGGGTCAGTGCCGCCTATTTAACCCGCATTGCCGGCAAAAGTTTTATTGAATATTTCCGTCACGATCAAGACTGGGGAGACGGTGGCATGACGGAAGTGGTACAAAGACAATTTCAACTCAGTCGCAAGGAAGAATTTATTAAGTCTTTTGTAGCCGATGCGATCGGTAAAGTGGTACAACCTTTTCAGGATGATTGGCAGCAAGAAGAAGTTTTAGAAGCTAGTCGCGAGGATGATTGGTAAAGATCGAACCCGGTAGCAATAGGCAAAATTGTATAGTAATTGTTACAATCGTTTTGGGGTTCCACAAGGGCAAAAAAAGATGCGACAGCAAGTTATCGACTGGTTAAAAGAAAACGTCAACGAACACCGTCTGCGACATATTCTCGGTGTAGAGACCATGTGTATTGATTTAGCTAGTCATCACGGTCTCGATCCCGTCCAAGCAGGGCAAGCGGGATTACTACACGATCTGGCCAAATTTTTCAAGCCCAAAAAACTGCTAAAAATGGCGGAATCGGCGGGAATAGACGTGGATAATATCTGTTTATCCCATCCTCACTTACTCCACGCCGATGTGAGTGCGATTGTCGCCCAAAAAGAATTTAACGTTACCGATGAGGAAATTCTCGCAGCAATTCGCAATCATACCCTCGGTCAACCCAATATGAGCGATCTTAGCTGTATAGTCTTTATTGCCGATGCCTTGGAACCCAATCGCGGCGATACACCCGAATTAAACGCCCTACGACAACTCAGCTATCAAAATCTCCATAAAAGCGTTCAACAAACCTGCGATTATTCCCTAAAATATCTTTTAAGTAGCCATTGTCCCATTCATCCCCGCACCGTGCTAACCCGCAACTGGGCGTTACAAATTGTTAAAGAACAACCAACAGAAACTAAAACCATTGATTAACATAATCTCAAGACTCGCTTACAACCACCTCAGTCAAAGGATAACCACAACCTGAATGACCAATCCCACTGGAATTATTACCCCCATCGCCGAAAATCTCAAGACCGAAAAGTTTCTGGAGACAATTGTTACCGCTGCCGAGGACAAGAAAGCGGGGGACATCGCCATCCTGAAAGTCGCCGATATCTGTTATTTAACCGATTATTTTCTGATTATTACCGGCTATTCTACCACTCAAGTGCGAGCGATCGAGTATGCGATCGAAGCTGCTATGGAACTAGAATGGCAACAATCGCCCCGACAAGTGGAAGGAAAAAGCGAAGGTAGCTGGATACTGATGGATTATGGCGATATCATTGTCCATATCTTTTTACCAAAAGAGCGAGAATTTTATAATTTAGAAGCTTTTTGGGGTCATGCTCAACGTATTCCTCTACCTAGCAACCATTTAGAGGAGTAGAATCCATGAAATCCTCCCTTGATTTCTGTCCCGTCCCAGAAGAACAGCAACCGGTTAACGAGTACGAACAATTAAAAGAATCTTGGTTTTTTCGTTGGGCTACCATAGATGTAGCCTCTTATACAAAAAAAATTCTCTGGTTATGGTTATGGACATGGTTAATTGTCGGACCGATTGCTGCCGCTAGTTTTCCCCTCAAAAAAGCCCCTTTTCTCTTCTTCTGTGCGGGGATTTTTGGCTCGACAATTTTGGTAGGATTGGTGTTATTGCGCTTGTATTTAGGCTGGATCTACGTCTATGACCGCTTACAATCGGAGAAAGTATTTTATGAAGAGTCGGGCTGGTATGATGGCCAAATCTGGACAAAAACCGCCGCTATTTTAACCCGCGATCGTTTAATCGTCTCCTATCAAATCCAGCCCATTCTCCAGCGTTTACAAAAAACCGCCCTGATTCTAGGGGCAATTGTCGCTATCAGTGGTCTTTTCTGGCTATTTTTCACTCACTAACCGCAACCAATCACCAATCTGAATGAATAGGGTAAAACGTTCACCAACCCACCGCTTAGAAATTCATCTCCTCCGGGAAGGTATTATTGAATCGGTCCATCATGTCGAGGCCGCTATTTGCGATGACCGCGGCCGGGTGTTATCCACCGCCGGCAGCGCCGAAACTAGCGCCTTTATTCGTTCGGCCCTGAAACCTTTTCAAGCGCTGGCTGTCACCAGTACCGGCACCCTCGAACGCTACGATCTCAACGATAAGGATCTAGCCATTATCTGTAGTTCTCACCAAGGCACCGTGGAACAGTCCCGTCAAGTCTTTAATATTCTCTGGCGCGCCGATATCGATACCAATGCCCTGCAATGTCCCCTCCCAGAAGGTAAACGCAGTCGTTTGCAGTACAATTGTTCTGGTAAACACGCCGGGATGTTAGCGGTGTGTCAACAGCGCGGCTGGCCATTAAATACCTATCTCCGGCGTTCTAGTCCGATACAGAAGCTAATTTTAAGCAAAATTGCCGAATTATTGGGAATGCCGGGGGATGAATTAATCAGCGCCCACGATGACTGCGGCGCGCCCACCTATTCAATGCAGTTGGGGCAAATGGCCCATCTCTACGCCCAGTTAGCCTCTGGCAACCGTTTAGACTTAGAAAGAATCGTCCGCGCCATGACCTATCATCCCCGCATGGTAGCGGGAGAAGGGGCTTTTGATACGGAATTAATGCAGGTTAGCCAAGGGGAAATCGTCAGTAAAGCCGGGGCCGAAGGTATTCAATGTATCGGGCGCGTCGGTGAAGGTTTAGGATTAGCAATAAAAGCCCTAGATGGTTCCAAACGGGCTAAATATGCCGCCGCTTTGCAAATTCTCAAACAGTTAGGCTGGATTACTCCCAATGTGGCCGAATCTCTCTCGGAAAAATTCCTCAAAATCGGCAGTTATACCCGCTTGGAAGTGGTGGGGGAAATGGCTTTATTGTAAATAGTCGGTTAACAAAGCGTAACACATCAAAAATAAAAGGTTTTGGTGTGTTAGGGCAGTATTTATATCTTGATTTTTTTCCTAAAAACAAGGGATTACCTAACCAACCCAGTTGACTCAAATTATAGCCCATAAAAATACCCCCCAATTCTGTATAATTAAGGGGTATGGGTTATATTAACAGGGAATTTAGCCTATTTCTGTGGTTTCTTTTTCGATAGAATGATTGCGTTTTACTTGGCGTTTTATGGTTGCACCAGCACCGAGTATTCCTAGAGAAAAGAGTCCTAAAATTGATGTGGGTTCGGGAACTTGTATAAGGCGTGTATAAACTACCTCAACATCAACAGGTAAATCTATAAAGCCTACCTCTATAAGTCCTGGTGATTGTTCTTTTCTTTTACTAGAATTTGCAACAATGTTAACGGAATCCGTAAAATATGGAAACAAATCTTTTCTTTTACTAGAACTTACATCAACGTTAACGGAATCCGTAAAATATGGAATATAAAATGCATCTGTTCCTAAAGATTCAAATGACAGATTTTCAGATACATTAGTAATATAAAAGTTTATACCCTGAGCAGAAGCATTCATGGCAGCTAAAGCATCTTGGCTCTTCTGGTTTTCGTGTGTTAATTTTTGTTATGAATTAAAGCAAGCAAACAGCTTAAGTCGAAGATGTTCAAAATTGGTAAATCCATAACTTATTCTTTTAATAAGCTTTATTT
>NZ_SFBY01000113.1:0-3849 GCF_007095505.1 Microcystis sp. M_QC_C_20170808_M3Col | reverse complement strand
GTCTTTTTCTGCTTGCCAGGGTGCGCGGTTTGCCCCAACGAATTGACGTACAACCCTTGTTAATTCAGGGCTTTCTGTTACCTGGCACGCGGGAGAAGCAGGGGAGAGGTTGGGTTTTTCCCCACTTGCCTTTTTCCTTCGCTCAAGAGTGCTAGAAGACTTGGCCGAGGAGAGATGAACCCCTGCCAACAGCTTACTACCCCAGTGGCAACGGGTTGGGGTTGTCTTCTCCTTCGGTTTGTACCTCTGACAGAAGCCTTTATACTTTCTGGCACAGTCTTCTAAGCTGTCACCAAGTTTTAAGAAAGCAGGATGCCATTGAGTTAAGCCGTCATCAGTTAAGCGTTCATAACTGCCGTAATTACTGAAATCATAGAAGAACCCAGAACGCATTTTGGCTGCTTTTGGATTCCCGTGGATGTAGCGCAAGGTATTTAAAGCCCTGTCTGTATCAGAAGGCGGAAAGCCATCGCAGAAATAGCGCTTTTCCCAAAAGTGTCCTGTTCTTCCGAGCATCCGATTAAAACACATCGCGGTGTACCAATTAAGAAAGTGCATAATTTTCGGTAAATCTTGCGGTTGAGCAGGTTCAATCAGATAATGAACATGGTTAGACATAATACATAAAGCATAGAGCTTAAACTTGTATTTGCTCAAAGCCTTGTTGATGGCATAAAGAAACACCTCCCGACACTCTCGCTTTGATAGTTTAAACTCACGATTATTACAGCGTGTGGTGACGTGGTAGGAATAACCAGCTTGTAAATTTCGAGATTTTCTTGACATAATTTTTTCCTTTAACATCTTGAAATCATGATAGTTGCCGAGATTCAAAAAAACTCTCTCAAAGAGCAAAGAATACAATTTATCCGTAATCATCAACAAGCTTTTGATGTTGAGCCGAGTTATCCTCTGCGGCTGTTTGAAGATTTTGTTATGGAAGTTGAAGGCAATTGTGATATTGAAGCCTCCTGTAAGATAGAATTAGATAAACTCATTGCCTCACGGTTTATGCTCTTTTTTAAAGATCAGTCCCAAGAATGGCAAAAATGTCTAGCTCAATCTTTAGCTTTTTTTCGGCAAGTTGAAAACCGAGTTGGTGCTGAATTAGATTATTCTTTATTACAAAAGTTTTTAGGACATAACTTTGACTTTAGCAAACTAGAAGTTCTCAGTGCTGGTCTTGATTTAAGAACTAATTTAGCTGATTCTAGTTTAAAAATACACATTAGAATTAAAGATTATCCTGAAAAGCTACAAACTGCTTTCGTTTTAAGTGATGGTGCTGCTGACAGTGATTATTTAAGTGAATTTGTTGAGTTAATTGGTTTTGATTTTTACTTTAATGGTAAAAGTGAAATCGAAATTTATGCCGAACTTCAAGAAGATGATTTTTTCAGACCAGAAACCATCAATTTAGTCTGGCGACATTTTCCTGATTCAGTCTTAAAACCTCTGCAAGGATCAAATGTGTTTTTCACGGGTTTATCAAAAGCAAATAATAACCCAGTGCTTTACTATCATCTCAAAGATCGTCAAGGTTTAACCAATTATTTTAAGATTAATGATACAGCCCAAAGAGTTCACAGCTTTTATCAACATCAAGATATTTTACCTAATATGTGGGTAGGTACTACTCAAAAAGAATTAGAAAAAACGAGAATTGAGAATATTCGGCTTTATTATTACAAATCCTTTAAGATGGAGTAAATTTTATGTTGATGATAGAAGTAAATGAATTAAAACAACTCTATGACGTTGATGATGATCAATGGCTGGAACAAACTATTAACTTACTTAAAAATCATCAATTCCAACAGCTAGATTTAGATAATTTAATTGAGGAGTTAGAGGATTTGGGTAGAGAGAAGAAAAATGCTGTCGCTAGTCTGTTAGAGCAAATTATTCGTCATTTGCTGTTACTGCAATATTGGACAACTGAAGCCGAATATAATGCTGTTCACCGGCAAGAAGAAATCTATAACTTTCGTACTCAACTAAGACGAACAATCACGACTAATCTCCGCAAGTATTTAGAAGATGAATTAACCTCTATCTATCAAGATGCGCTAGGTTTTGTTAAAATTAAAACAACTAATTTAGTAACTTTTCCTACTGAATGCCCCTACTCCCAAGAACAATTACTTGATCGTTCTTGGTTGCCCAATCAAACCTATTAACTGACAATCAATCTAAAACAAGAACTAAAAATATTGACTTTAAAAATAAAGTATAATGATTACCAACGAACCTATTATCTTAAACCTGAAAACCACCAATTTAAGTGACGAACAGTTTTATCAACTGTGCTGTGCTAATGACGATTGGCGACTCGAACAAACTGCCCAAGGAGAATTAATCATTATGCCTCCCATCGGAGCCATTAGTGGCAATCGAGAATCAGAATTAAATGCTGATTTAGTGATTTGGAATCGGCAAACTCAACTCGGTAAAGTTTTTAGTTCTTCTACTATCTTTACCTTGCCCAATGGCGCGAAACGTTCTCCTGATGTTGCTTGGATTGCCAATGAACGCTGGCACGCTTTACCCATAGAAGAACAAGAAAAATTTGCCAGAATTTGCCCAGATTTTGTGATAGAATTGCGATCGCGTACCGACCCCTTAAAATATCTACAAGAAAAAATGCAAGAATATCGAGAAAATGGTGTAAAATTAGGGTGGCTAATTGATCCTGCCAACCAAAGGTTAGAAATCTATCGCCCCAATCAATCTGTAGAAATTATTGAATTACCAGCAACATTATCAGGAGAAGAAATTTTACCTGGATTCACCTTAAAATTACCAATGTATTGACAAGTAGGAAATACTAAGATGATAGCCACTGTAGCAAAATCTCCTCAAGCAATTCCACTATTAGAAAATGGCGACAACCTCACTCGTTGTGAATTTGAGCGTAGATATAATGCTATGCCAAATCTGAAAAAAGCCGAACTAATTGAAGGAATTGTTCATCTGATGGCTTCTCCCTTAAGAATTACTAATCATGGCAACCCTCACGCTCGTATTATCACTTGGTTAGGTAACTATTGGTCAAGTACGCCAGGAATTGAATTAGGCGACAATTGTACCGTGCGCCTTGATGCTGATAATGAACCTCAACCCGATGCACTGCTGAGAATTAAAAATGGTGGACAATCAACTATTAGTGAGGATGGCTATGTCGAAGGTGCGCCAGAATTAATCGTGGAAATTGCTGCTAGTACCGTCTCCCTTGACTTGCATCAAAAGCTTAAGGTTTATCGCTGCCATCAAGTGCAAGAATATTTAGTCTGGCGAGTATTGGATGAAGAATTTGATTGGTTTGTCTTAAATGACGAAAAATATGTTACACTTGAACCTAATGCAGAAGGAATATTATGTTCTCAAATATTTCCTGGATTATGGTTAGGTAGAGATGCTTTATTAGCGGGTAATTTAGCCAGGGTTTTAGAAGTTGTACAATTGGGAATAGCTACAATCCAACATAAATCTTTTGTCAAAAAAATATCAGAATAAGAATTATGATTCCAGGATTGCAAGCATTACACAAACTAACCCAGGGTTCCCCAGAGATTACTGTTGCCATTCTTGATGGTGTCGTAGATACTCAACATCCCTGTTTTCAGGGAGCAAAATTAACTCGACTGCCCACCTTAGTATTACATGGTGCAACCAGTGGGCAGATGTCCACCCACGGGACTCATATTGCTAGTTTAATTTTTGGACAGCCTAATAGACCTCTTGCATAATTTTTTTATGGTATAATATAAGGTTTTGCTTTTTTCTCAATTCTTAGATTGAAGTGGAAAAAAGAATAAAATGTGATCTTAGGTCAGGAAATCATCTATA
>NZ_SFBY01000112.1:0-4951 GCF_007095505.1 Microcystis sp. M_QC_C_20170808_M3Col | reverse complement strand
ACTTGGGAGAAGCTCTCCTGGACTTTGAAAATGAGGCAGATTTGCTCCACTGGCTGTCCCAAAACCATGACTGAACCAAGTACATCTTTCGACAGTCCCTGGAAAGATATTGTCGAAACCTACTTACCCGAATTTTTCGGACTCTTCGTTACTCTTTATGATAAATTAACAGACAAAATGCCAAGACAACCTACTTTTCACCAAAAAATTCCGAAAGTTTCTAAAGCCATAGCCTCTTCGTTATTGCTGAATAATCCCGCAGTTTTATATTTTCTTTAGAGATGGGCTGTCCTAAAACCTGCTCAGAGCGGCCAAAAGTCAGAAAATAGAAATAAAGGTGCGATTGGAGAACTTGAGCAGCGATCGCACACGTCAGCCGCCATTGGAGAAAGATAAAGTTATGGCAGATAACTACAGAAGTCGCATTGTTACCCAAGGTACCCAACGCAGTCCCAATCGGGCCATGTTAAGAGCGGTAGGTTTTGGGGATGAGGACTTTAGCAAACCAATCATCGGCATCGCTAACGGATTTAGCACCATTACCCCCTGTAACATGGGAATTAATGATTTAGCAATGCGCGCCGAAGCAGCCACCAGATTAGCGGGGGGAATGCCGCAACTTTTCGGGACTATCACCATTAGTGACGGAATTTCCATGGGAACAGAAGGGATGAAATATTCTCTCGTTTCTAGGGAAGTAATCGCCGATTCCATTGAAACGGTCTGTAATGGTCAAAGTCTCGATGGAGTCCTCGCTATCGGGGGTTGTGACAAAAATATGCCAGGAGCAATGATTGCCATGGCCCGGATGAACATTCCCGCTATTTTCGTCTATGGTGGCACGATTAAACCGGGGCGCTACAAAGATTGCGATTTAACCGTAGTCAGTTCCTTTGAAGCCGTGGGACAGTACAGCGCCGGTAAAATCAGTGAAGAAGACCTCATCGGAATCGAACGCAACGCTTGCCCCGGCGCCGGTTCCTGTGGTGGAATGTTTACTGCTAATACCATGTCTTCCATTTTTGAAGCCATGGGGATGAGTTTACCCTACTCCTCGACCATGGCCGCCGAAGATGCGGAAAAAGCCGATAGTACTGAAGAATCGGCCAAGGTTTTGGTCGAGGCGATTAGAAAACAGATTCTACCTAGCCAAATTTTGACCCGTAAAGCCTTTGAAAACGCTATTTCGGTAATTATGGCGGTGGGAGGTTCCACTAACGCCGTGCTGCACCTTTTAGCCATTTCCCGCACCATCGGGGTAGAATTATCGATCGATGATTTTGAAACTATCCGGCAGCGTGTACCGGTTATCTGCGATCTTAAACCCTCCGGGCGTTACGTTACCGTGGATCTACATAAAGCCGGCGGTATTCCCCAAGTGATGAAAATTCTGCTGGTTAATGGTTTACTGCACGGGGATGCTCTCACCATTAGCGGTCAGACTATCGCCGAGATTTTAGCCGATATTCCCGACCAACCGCCGTCAGGCCAAGACGTTATCCGTCCTTTTAGCAATCCTGTCTATAAAGAGGGTCATTTAGCCATTTTAAAAGGAAATCTGGCCACAGAGGGGTCCGTGGCCAAAATTAGCGGCGTGAAAACTCCGGTAATCACCGGGCCCGCGCGGGTGTTTGAGTCGGAAGAAACCTGTTTAGAGGCAATTTTAGCCGGAAAAATTAAAGCCGGGGATGTGGTGGTTGTCCGTTACGAGGGACCAGTAGGCGGACCGGGTATGCGGGAAATGTTGGCCCCCACTTCGGCAATTATCGGCGCCGGTTTAGGGGATTCCGTGGGATTAATTACCGATGGTCGTTTTTCCGGGGGAACCTACGGTCTGGTGGTCGGTCACGTCGCTCCAGAAGCGGCAGTAGGTGGTACAATTGCTCTAGTAGAGGAAGGGGATCAAATTACTATTGATGCTCGTCAGCGTCTCTTGAGTTTAAATGTATCTGAGGAAGAATTAGTCCGTCGTCGTAACCATTGGCAACCGCACCCCCCACGCTATAAAACGGGAATTCTCGGCAAATTCGCTAAGTTAGTCTCCTCTAGCAGTCTCGGCGCTTTAACGGATCTGAATCTGTTCTAAAAGTATAAATAGGAATGGCGGTCAATTGCGATCGCCAGTTCCCCCACTGCCCACCGAACAATCCCACTGATAACTGATAACTGATAAGACTGACGGATGCAATTGTTAGAGATTGATGACTATGACCTATCTATTTACTGTCTATCGAGCGCTCGAATGCCGTCCGGATACCTATAGGGACTGGTATGACCAAGGCAATATTTTAAGAGAAAGAATGGACTATTTTGGAGCCTTAATCAGCTACGAAAAAGCCTTAGAATATTATCCAGATGATTATTGGGCATGGTACAAAAGGGGTATGATACTAGAAGACTTGGGAATGTATGAAGAAGCCGCTCAAAGTTATGCTAACGCCGCACAGGTAAAGGATGATAACTATTGGGCTTGGTACGATCAAGGTTGTGTTTATCTACAAGAATTAAAGGACTACGAAAAAGCGATCGCTTGCTTTCAACGGGCCTTAAGTCATAGTCCGGGGGACTATTGGGCAGCCTACCGGCAAGGAGAGGCCTATCGATTGCTCAAAAATTACGAACGCGCTATCACTTCCTATGATCTGGCCCTAGGGGCGCGACCCCGGGATTATTGGGCCTGGTATCGTCGCGGCGACGCTTTCCGGGATTGGGGCAATCCCCAAGAGGCTTTATTTAATTATCGTACCGCCCTCGATATCCGACCGCAAGATTACTGGTCCTGGTATCAACAGGGTGTGATCCTACAGGAATTACAGCGTTTAACAGAAGCGATCGCATGTTATGAAGAATCGTTAAAAATCGATCGAGATGATCGCTATGCGTGGTATAATTCCGCCTGCTGTTATGCCGCCCTCGGTCAACAACAAAAAGCGATCGACTGTTTACGGGAAGCTCTAGACATAGAACCGGATATTTGCGGCGAATTAGCGCGTAATAACTTTGTTTTCGATGGTTTAAGGCAAAATGAAACCTTTAATGACCTCTTGAGTTGCTATTCCCCCAGCTAAAATCCTTTTGACTCGATCGCCTCGATTCAGTACCTAGGGTTTGCTGAAAAGGTTTTTTGTGGGGTGTGGGGTTTTAGGCATTTTCAGGGAAAAAGTGCCTAAAATTTCCCCCCGATTGCTCCAATATCTGGCACTTTTTTGACGGCAAAAAAGCCTAAAGATATTAGCCAACAAGGTTTTAAGATTTATTTAGCCAGTCTGGATTAGCTACAATTGCAATGAGAGACAAATTATTGAGAATCTTATGCGAGAACTAGACAGAGACAAAACCATCGAACAACTGAACGAAATCATGGAATTTGAACTAGCGGGAGTTGTCCGTTACACCCACTATTCCCTGATGGTGACAGGGCCCCATCGCATCCCCATCGTCCAATTTTTCCAGACTCAGGCCACGGAGTCCCTCACCCACGCGCAACAAGTTGGGGAAATTCTCACCGGTTTAGAAGGTCATCCTAGCTTAAAAATTGCCCCCATCGAGGAAAGCTATGAACATAATATCAAAGCAATCTTGAGTGAGAGCCTCAATCATGAGAAAAAATCCCTTGATTTGTACAAAGCACTCCTAGAAACCGTCGAAGATGCCAGTATTTACCTAGAAGAATTCGCTCGCGGTATGATCGGACAAGAAGAATTACACAATCTGGAAATTCGCAAGATGCTGCGGGATTTTGCTTAAGCTAGGATCAAAGTTAGAGTTTATCGACTAGCTTATGAATCTCAGTTCCGCTTTACCCACTTTTATTATCACTCTCCGGGAAGGTTTCGAGGCCGCTTTAGTGGTGGGAATTGTCCTCGCTTGTTTACAAAAATCGGATCGATCGCAACTTAACTCATGGGTGTATCGTGGTATTGGTGCCGGAGTAGTCGCTAGTGTTTTGGTCGGTATTTTGCTAGGGGGAATCCTTTTTCAAGTGGATGCCTCTCCTAGTCCATTCGTACCAATGCTCAAGGAATTACTGGCCGCCACTTTTGGACTGATTGCCGTTTTGATGTTGAGTTGGATGTTAATTTGGATGACTCAACAGGCCAAATATTTGAAATCTGAGGTAGAAAATGCGGTAAAAGCGGGTTTAAAATCGGAAAATGGGGCAGGAAAAGCGATTTTTCTGCTCGTTTTTATCGCTGTCTTGCGGGAGGGATTTGAAACAGTTCTCTTTATCCTGGCCCAATTCCAAAAAGATTGGCAGCTACAAACCTTCGGTGCGATAGCAGGGTTAAGTGTCGCGACTTTGTTGGGAATTCTCCTATTTGCAGGGGGAGTAAAAATTAATATCCGTCTCTTTTTCCAAATTATGGGGACTTTCCTACTCTTAATCGTTGCGGGATTACTCATCGGTGTTTTGAAACATATCGACGCAGGAATCAGTCTTTTAAGTGAAATTGACCCTTTTTATCGCCATTTCTGTCCTTCTCTCCCCTCCTCCTGTCTTCTCGGTTTTCAAGTTTGGGACGGTTCCCAAATTTTGAGTGATCGCACTTTCCCCGGACTCCTCCTCAAATCCCTGTTTGGTTATCGTCAAAACCTCTATATTAGTCAAATTGTTGCTTATATCCTCTTTTTACTGCTTATCGGTGGCCTCTATTTCCAAAGCTTACGACAACGTCCTCAAACAGTGATCAGTAAACAGTAATCAGTAATCAGTAATCAGTGATCAGTAAACAGTGAAAAGATGGCAAGAAACTGCTATTTAGGGTTTGCTGAATAAAGCTAAAAACCTTGTTGGGTAATACTTTTAGACCTTTTGGAACTTAAAAATTACTGGATATGGCAGTGATCGGGGGGAAATTTAGGCACTTTTTCCCTGAAAATTAGGTAATTGGCCACCTCAAAACTGGTAAAACCCCACACCCCACACCCCACACCCCACACCCTACCCCCA
>NZ_SFBY01000111.1:0-2799 GCF_007095505.1 Microcystis sp. M_QC_C_20170808_M3Col | reverse complement strand
CGGTGTCAGTCTGTAGAGCGACCATAAGACCAGAACAGAGTAAATCTGTTAAGGCAGGTGCGGAACCCCGCAAGGGAAAGAAGCAGAAACCTAAATCGTGAGGTTTGGGAATCACCGTCAGTTTACGGCGGTGAGGATGTCAACAATATCTCTTTGTTTTATGCGTTTTATGGCCTCTGATTGATATTGGCTATAGAGCGAAGCTGGCACAACCTCTACAATGCTCGATATGCGGCCGAATCCTTCTCTGACAAGTGCCAGATCAAGTCCCTTGCAAGCGGCTATTTTGGGAATGTATTCTTCTGCATCCTCAAGACAGACATCGGGAGTTAGAAAACAAGCGTTGTCGCCGACAGATTGCATCAACCTCCCCACCTTCACCCCGAATACACTTCTTATGATGATATTAGCGTCGAGAACGACGAATTTGAGTCTCACCCGTCTAAATCCTTTCTCTGATTGGCTCTGTCCGCTTCACACATCTGACGAAACTCACGAACAATATCGTCTTCGGAAATTCCCTTTTGACTTAACAGGTACTCAAATTGAGCGGCCACCGCTTGTAAGGCAGCGATATCGGCGCTTTTACTCCCCTGTTTAACGGGGAAATAGAACCCAACAGTATGACCGTGACGTAGTACCTCAACGGGAGTCTCACCGTATATGTATTTAGGGAGTTCGCTCCGAAATTCTCGCACCCCAATTTTCTCAATGTCATGCTTATCCATAGTCTCTCTCGTTGTGTACGCATTGTGTACATAGTGTAGCACTATTTGAGAAAGGATATCAACAAATAACTTTGCTCATGTTTTACCAGATTAAAAATCTAATCTGGTTTAAAGAAAATACCATCCATTTGCAACATCCTTCCAAATTTTATTATTTTCATTTATTACTTATAATCTTTTTGATTAAGAGCTTCATTTTTCCTTTAGTTACTCGAACAAGGTTTCCAATATAATAAAAATCTCTTAATTGTTTATAATACAGAAATCTCATCACGCCTTTAGCCCCTCCCTGACAATGAATGCACAAAAATTTTATCTCTTTATTTAAATTTTTATTATATCCATTCTCGCTGTCCAACATAGAGAATGTAAGGATGATAAGAATTTTGCTTATATAATTTAGAAGTTACTGAAGGCTCATAACTTAGAGAGTAACCATGATAGACAACAGATATTTTTTGAGTACCAATATCAAAAATATCTATCAGATCTTTCTTCGTATTTTTAGAAACACATATGATATGGTCTGCTCGTTTAATTGATTGTAATTTAATAGAGGAAAAGTCTTTTTGTAATCTAGGAGCGAAGTTGATCCATTTGGGAGCAGAATCAGCGAATTTTTCATGAATCATATCATGTACTGTAATTACTCTTTTAGTTTTAGATGAATTAGCAGCAATGCTATTAAAAGCGTAGTATGTTTCATGAAGAATATCAGGAGTATCAGATTTTATCCAGACTTTAGATATTAGAGCGTTGATAAAATCTACAATCCTAGTTGTTTTAGGTATTGATGGTCTTTTCCATCCATCAACCAAATTAGGAGGACAATGCCTTAAATATTCATTTATATATAAACCCGCCAGAATTTTTACTTCACAATCGTCGAAGTTTGCCATTCGTGTGGATAACTCGTAAAGATATCGAGAAACTCCACCATACTTTTGCAAATTAAAAATTTGATGGTCATAGACAATTTTCATTACATTAATTCGTTGGTTTATGTGATCTATTTTGTTTAAATTTGGTCTAAAATAATATCTCTATCTGAAAATAATTTGCTTTTCATTCGTTTACTAATATATTCATATAACAACTTAGAAAGCCTTCCAGATAAAATCTTGAATAATCGATTATTAATCGTTTTGTCAGTAAGGATATGCAAACCATAATTGCTAGTATAATAAAAATTTAAGGACATTTGTTTTGCTAAGAAATCGAGAGTCTTGTGCTGAAAAAAAGATATGTGCTGACCTGTTTCATGGGCATAGTACCACCAATCATTTGGTGCTGGAGGAAGCCCATCAAAAAGCTGAGTTGAAAAGATAAAAGTTTTGCATTCTGTATCTTCGAGTGCTTTAGATATAAATTATACAGGATCATACACGTGTTCAAGAACTTCAAATGCAGTAACTGCCGAAAAAGCATTGTTTGTATTACTAGCTTCAAAATAATTTGCGAATATATTTTGACAGTATAAATCTGACCAGTAAAAGTCAAACCCTACATCTCTCATCAACCTTGTTAATAGTCCATAGCCACCTGCTATATCTAAATATTTACCATTTTTTTCAAATAAATAATATAAAACACAAGTTAATTTTTTGGATATAGCAATATTTCTCGCTACTAATCCTGTATCTGTAGATGCTATGGCACTTTGATATGATTCTTCTAACCAGTATGGTTTCTCAGTTTGCAGGAAACCACAATTTTGGCAAAAAAAGTAGTCAACTTCATATTTTCCCAAAAGTTTGGCTCTAAAAATATTTTCTCTGTCTGATTGACAAATTGGACATTTGCCGTTCATGTGTACTGTAATCGACTCAACTATTAGAGTAATTAATTTAGGATTTGCTTAATTTTACTGTTGAAACGAAGCCATAAATTTGAAGCATAATTATTATTATGAGTAAAATCATCCGCTTCAACATGGCGCAGCAAAAATGGGGGATGTTTTAACGGAAAATTCATTTCTTTAACAGGAAGATTTGCAACTCGACTTTTACTGCTGCTTGTATGAGTAGCACCTTCACCAAATCCAATATTACTAACTAAATTTACATTAGGA
>NZ_SFBY01000110.1:0-10729 GCF_007095505.1 Microcystis sp. M_QC_C_20170808_M3Col | reverse complement strand
GGGAATAATTCCAAAACCAACGACAACAACCAAAGCTTTTTGCTAAGGCTATTTCTTGCTCGGTATTAGGCTTAAGTCTGAATTTGTACGCTTTGTACATAAGAGTTATCAAGAAACTAAAACTATGATAACATAGTTTTTGAGGAATTGTCTATATACAAAGTCAGCATTCATGAGGGGAGCCCTGGGGGGAATTACTTCGGCCCTTTAAAAGCCCCGTGCCATCGCACTAAGCGCGAGGGATAAATGCTGACACTAAGTTAAAAGTGAAAAGTGGCGGCGAGAAACGGTCCGTTAAAGTTTTCCGTAAAACCGAACGCGTTATCGCCACTACCGTTTTTATACTCGATCCCGTAGAAACGATAGGCGAATTGCAGGGAAATTTGGCGATTCACCCACCAATCGACTCCAAAGAGGAGGTTCCAGCTTAGATCTGTATCGCCGGCCAGCCCGAAACCGGAAGCGTCTCCCCGAATCCATAAAGTGATCGGATCGGACACCTGTACCCCAAATTTACCGCCGAGGAGCGGTTCAAACCAAGTTCTCCCCTGACTGAAGGTTTGTTGGAAAGTTTGGCTGAAGTTGACAAGGGGACTGGATAGTTGTACGGTAAGCGTTTGCTCGATATCGATACTGATACTATTGAGACGAAGGCCCGCATAGGGCTGGAACCAAATTAAGGGAAAAGAGCGATTAGAGGGTTTTTCGGGCAGTTCGTGGCTGATCGGATCGCCGATGTGGTAACTGACGGCGAAATCGTAGATGCCCTGATCGAATTGTAGGTTTGTTTCCGAATCCGCTTCGAGTTGCTGTAATTGGCGATTGTCGGCGAATTCTTGTACCTGTTGCATTGTTTGTTCTAGTTGTTCGAGCGATTCTCGGGCGTTCTGAATTTCTTGTTCGAGTCGTTGCAGGGGTTCGCTATCTTTTAACCCCCGTAACTCTTGGAGTTTCGCTTGCAGTTGTTGCAGGGGTTCGCTATCTTTTAACTGCTGTAGCTCCTGAACTTTTGCTTGCAATTGTTGGAGGATTTCGCTATCTTTAGTCTGCCGCAACTCCTCAATCTTCCCTTGTAGTTGTTGTAGGGGTTCGCTATCTTTTAGCTCCCGTAATTCTTGAATCTTCGCTTGCAGTTGTTGCAGGGGTTCGCTATCTTTTAACCCCCGCAATTCTTGAATTTTTTCCTGCCCTCTAGCCAGTGCTTCCTGTATTTGCGAGAGCTTTTCTTGAAAATCCTTTAAATTTCCTAGCCGATCGCTAAAGGCAGGATCGCGGGGTAATTCTGCTATTTTCTTCTCTAAATCCCGGAGATCTCGAATATCGATATTATCCCGAATCTCACCTATATCCACGTCGGGGAGAGTCTGAATTTTTACGACCATTTCTTGTAAAGTATTCTGGCGTTCGGCCAATTGTCCCTGAAGGCTGTCAAGAGCCTGTTTAAATTCGTTTAAGCGCTCGGCTTTTCGCTCGACCTCTTGCTGCACCTCCTGTCGAATTTCTGCGAGGGTCGTCTTCAGTTCCTGCGCCTGCTCGATTTTCGGAACGATCTCTTGCTGAAAACGTTGCCGAGCGTTATTGATCGCCGTTTCCAGTTCCTGTAACTGTTCCTCCCGAAGGGCGACTTCCTGCCGTATCTGATCGCGCACTTCTTCGGCCGCCGCTGGTAATTGGCTTAATTGTTCGGTTTTTAGGGCGATATCCTGTCGTAACGCTCGAATTTTGTCTCCTGCCTCTTGAAAGCTCCCCTCTTCTTTTAATCCTTGTATCCGATCGACCGACTGGGAAATGCCTTCGAGTCCATTGATCGCTTTTTGAATTCTCTGGCTGGCATCCCGACTCAGCAACCAATTCAAGGAGTCGATAAAATTCGGCTGTCGAACCGTTGTCTTCTGCCGGTCGATCACGTTTCTCAAGCTGGCGTAATAACCGTCGAAAATCAAACCGAAACGACCGTTCCAGGCTTCCACGCGCGCGCTACCCGTCACCCGGAGCGATTGTAACACTTCCCCGAGATCGAGATGATAGCTGACGGTACGTCCCCGGGCCGTTGCGGTTCCGTAGGTACTGATCGGAATGGTCGCGTAGGGCTGAAATTTAATCTGCCAACCTCGATCCTCTTGCCCCTGGGGAGCGGGATTTTCCGTTGCGATCGGGGTCGCAGCCGGGGTGGGTTCTGTGAGGGGAGAGGCTGGCAAAACGGGCGCTCCTACTCCCGCCAGATCCTTGGCACAGGCACTATCGGATAATTCCTCGGTTCGGGTTTCCCCCTCGAATACCAAGGGGGCGACCCTATTGGTCAAGGGGGTAAAACCCTCGCAGAAGGAAGGGGCAACGGTCACGGGAGCGATCGCTTTCCCCTCATCTATCGCTTCGGCAAGAACACTGGGGACGGGAAACGATAAACCGAACAAAGTCCAGATCAGCAGGCGGCATGGCGAGAATACCATAATTTTTCACTCCTCACTATTAAAAAAACGATCTAGCGGTAGCAGCCGACAACGGTTACCGTGTAGGTCTTGCCGAAATGGTTGACACCACCGATAAAAAGATTGACTTGATAGGGTTCATCGTTGGGTTCCGGTGTGGCGGTAATAGTCAGGGGTTTACCCGGGTCGATCCGTACATCTTGTTGGTTAAAAAACTGTCCCGTGGTTTGATCGCTGTACTTGAGGTACATCTGGATATCGAAGGAACCACCCTCATCCGAGGATATAGTGGCCACGAATTTTTGCCAGCTGCGATCGCTCGGAACCGCCCAATCGGTATTCCAGTTATTGCGAGTGATATCGACACCGAACACACTGGGAACGGTCGGTTGAGAAACGGTCTTGGTTACTTGGTTTCCTTGACCACCGATCAAAGGTATCGGGACGCAGGTTTCTGAGGCACTAAGGGGCCAATTTAAGGCAAGGGCAAGCGATAAAGTGCCGAGCCAAGTAGGACGAAAAAGCATGAGCAAAACCTCGATAAATTAATCTGGGAGATTTTGATTCTAGATTATTGAGTATCTCTGAATATACTATCTAGGATCTGCTGAAAAAGTTTTTCGGTGGGGCTAGGGTGTGGGGTGTGGGGTGTGGGGTGTAGGGTTTTACCGATTTTCAGGTGGTCAACTACCTAATTTTCAGGGAAAAAGTCCCTGAATTTTCCCCCTGATCACTCCCAGTCGGGTACTTTTTGATTGACAAAAAGTCTAAAAGTCTTACCCAACAAGGTTTTTAGATTTATTCAGCAGACCCTATCCTAGGGTAGATAGTATATTAAAGTTGTTTTTATGTCAAGACATTAACTATTAATAAAAAATAATAAATATATGATACTAAATCCAGTTATTAAAGACTGATTGTTTATTCCCCCTTTTGCCTCTTGCCTTTTGCCTATCCTGATATGTAGCCTATACTCAACGGATTTAGTATGAATTTAATCAGGGGAATTGATATATCTTAAGATGAAAATAATCAGCTGGTTTTTTTGACCAGAATAAATTGCTAATTAACGCCAGTTCGGTTTAAGGGAATTTTGCCATAGCTTCCACGAAAGAATAGGAGTTTCAGGCTACGGTAGCATCAGGGTTTTAGCTGATCCCGAACTCAGGTTAATTATTACGAATGTGAATATCTTGCTGCGGGAAGGGAATCTCGATACCCTGTTGAGTAAACTTATCAAGAATAACACAATTAACATCACTAATTACTCGCTTTTTCCTGTTAACATCATCCAACCAGAACTTTAATTCAAAGTTTAAACTAGAATGATCAAAATTAAGAAAAAAAGCTACTGGTTGCGGGTTTTTAAGTATATGAGGATGTTGGTCAGCAATGTCTAGCAATAAATTCATCACCTGTTGTGCGTTAGAATGATAACCAACTCCGATAACAATTGAACAATAAATCAAGTTATCACTACCCGTATAGGTGGTGACATCCTCAGTAAAAAACTTTTGATTGGGAATAATTTTTTCGGAATTGTCTGTAAGAATTTGCACTGTTGTCGCTCGAATACCTAGCTTTTTTACCTGAGAAGTTTGCCCTTCAATATTAATTATGTCTCCAGGTTTTAGAACTTTTTCAAATAATAGTAAAATACCGCTAATAAAATTACTAACCACTTGCTGCATACCGAAACCAATACCCACAGATAAACCGCCAGTAATTGCCGCTATTGCCGTTGCATTAACTCCCACATAACCCAAGATGATGATAACACCTAAGACAATGAAAAAATAACGTCCTAACAGTAAAGTTGCTTCAATTTCACCGCGACTAGCTTGCTGATTTAAATTGGCAATACTCAGAATTATAGTCTCTATAAGAACAACAATAATCACCAGAAAATAGGGAGCTATTATCAAAATAAATATGCTTCTCAATGTGATCGGACTATTGAATAAATTGAAGGGAGATACTTGGGCAATTTCCTGAATATTATTGTAAAAAACAATCATGGTTCTCAGGAGAAATAACACCAATAAAGGTGCTAAAAGCCGGAAATGATAATATTTAATTGTATTGACGGAAAACTTGGCGTATAATCCAGCTAATAAACAACGATAAATTAAATAAAACCACAGGAGTTTTATAGATAAACTAATCATTCCTCTTGTCCAATTTTGACTGAAAAAAATTAGATAATTTAAGTCAAGTAAAATTAGACTAATAACTGGAAAATTAAGAAACTCTATCAGGATAGCAAAATATTGACGGAGGGTTAAATTTTTATCACTGTGAATCAACCTGGTGACGTGAGGAAATCTTTTTCTCAAGTAAGACCATAACCATTTTGATAATAACCAAGCAAGAATTAAAGATATAAAAATAATCGTTAATTGGTTTTGAACATTTCTGCGTCCTAAAAATAATAATTGGTTAGCAATTATTTCCGAAAGAGAGGGAATATTGTTGTTCATAATTAATTTATTTTCCTGACTTCCTGATCGAGACCTGATTGAATATAAAGTGTCAGTTGGTGGGCTGCTGTTGAGGAAGATATTTCACCAGCGATCGCTCTTTCATACCAAAATTCTCCCTCTTCTAAAATTTTATTCAACTTTTCCCAATCATCCAGAGGAACTGCCACAGCATTGTGAGATTGTTGTAATAATACCGATTCGATCGGTAGTAAATTTCCTTCGATCTGCACCCGTCGATTAGTGGGAATAAAACTTTCTGTTTGGATGATTGCTTGTAATTGTTGTTCGGGATTGGTGAGAAATTTTCCTAAAGCTAATCCCAAACTATTTTCATTATCACTATTATTGCGATTAAATACCATCACCCGTGTATAGAGAATTGGTGCTGCTTTACCTTGAGTTTCTTGGGGGAGTAAAGCGACTCTGAGATCATCTTGGAGGCTGTTTTTTAAATCGGCAATTTCAATAGAATTACACACATAATAGGTTAAGCGGCCTCTAGCAAAAGCATCATGAAGTAATTCCCGTTGACGATTGAGGATAAAATTAGGCTGTGACGAGGCAAATTTTAGCCATTCTAGCCATTTTGCCCAACCATCTAAGCGAGGTTGCAGCCTACCCTGCTCATCCCACAAATAGCTGCCAAAAATTGCCATTCCCCAAAAAGTATCTTCAAAAGAGGAAACTATCCCCACAGAATAACCTTTGCGCGCACGTTCCACTAATCCCTCTAAAGTGGTAGGAGGTTGCTTCAGCAGCGGATCGGGACTAACTTGTAATTTTTTTTGATTATAACACAGTACATTGGTACGAGAACCTAAGGGAATACCATAGATTTTTCCTTGATAGCTAACTTGTTTCAGGGTTGGGGGATTATAAATAGATAAATCTAGATTTTTCCGGTCAATTTCCTCCAGTACTCCTTGGGATACTAATCTGGGTATATTTCTCGAAAAAATTAGAATAACACTTGCACCTAATCCGCTTTGAGATTGTTTAAAAAAACGTTCGGGTATCTCATCGATAGGAATAGCTTGTTCAATAATTGTCACCTGCGGATTTAATTTTTCAAACTCTTGCAAACCGAGACCTACTACTTCAGTTAAATCGCCCTCTTCTGGATACCACACCAAAAGGGTTCCTTGCTGTTGCTCCGATGATTGGTTAGGAAGATCACTAAAACAAGCATAAAGAAAAATCGGCATCAAGATAAAAAGCAATAGGAGCGATATAATCATCTTTGCTTTTTTGCTTCTCCAAGCAGTTTTAACTCTGAGCCTTAGGGATTGCATCGCTCGTGATCCTTTGAAAATATTGCCATAGACCCATATTACATGAAAAGGTGACTAATAATCCTTATCAGAAAAATAATTAACATGATCTTTTGTCAAGAGCCACCAGTATAGCAACAATCCCAGTTAAAAATTTGTGCGAGTTAAGCTGATGGTTATGTAAATTACTTGTAAAGACCAACTGATAGTAGGGAAAGAGCGAGTTTCATAGTTTATTTTCTAACACTCTAATAACCAGTTTATACTAAATCTGGTTATTAAAGACTGATTATTTATTCCCCCTTTTGCATGAGTGCCTATTGCATGAGTGCCTGTCCTTATAAGTAGCCTATGCTCAACGGATTTAGTATAACAGTTAAAGAATTATCAGAATGGATTCAGGCAATTCAATCCGCAGAATCACAATTTGAGCAAGTTTTAAATTTATTGGAGGATGATGATGATTCAGATTAATAAAAATCAAACTAATTCGGCTCAGGCTAGTAATTATGAAACAGAGTTAAATCTTGAGAACTTTGATCAGATTGCGCCCAAAAAACATAATCATAAAATCTATCAAAAGCTCTTAAAAAAAGCTCAGTATATTGGTGATAAACAATCTGAGGTTTTTGCTCTTAGCCGGTTAGCAATGATTTATCAATCTTGGGGTCAATATAGATAAGCAATACAATATCTTCACCAACAATTAGTAATTATTAGAGAAATCAATGATCGGTATTCGGAGGCGAATACTTTAGGTAATTTGGGAGCGGCTTATCAGTCTTTAGGGCAGTATCAAGAAGCAATTGCACATCTTCAAGAACAATTAGCAATTGCTCAGGAGATCGGCGATATTCTTGCCCTAGCAAATGCTTTCGGAAATCTGGGGATTACTTATCAATCCTTAGGACAATATCAGCAAGCAATTGAATATTTTCAAAAACAATTAGAAATTGCCCAACAAATTGGTGATAAAACATCAGAAGCCAATGCTTTGAGCAATTTAGGTATTGCTTATCAATATCAAGGCGATTTTGCTCAAGCAGAATCTCTATTTTTACAAGGATTAAAAATCCATGAAGAGTTATTTGGTGGCAATAATCCTAGTGTTGCTTCTAATCTCAACAATCTGGCGAGTCTTTATCAATATCAGGGGAAATACGCAGAAGCAGAACCTCTTTATCAAAGAGTGCTGGCGATTCGGGAAAAGCTATTAGGAAAAGAGCATCCTGATGTGGCGACCAGTCTCAACAATCTGGCAAATCTTTATTACGCTCAAGGGAAATACACAGAAGCAGAACTGCTCTATCAAAGAGCCATTGCTATTTTGATAGCTACATTAGGCGAAAATCACCCTAATATTCAAACAGTAAGAAAGAATTATTTTCGGATGCTGTCCCAACTTCCCGATGAGGAATTAAGCCAACGCTTTCCTCCCGAAATGGTCGAATATATTCAATCCCTCCGTCATGCCTAGATTCTTTGTAATACCTTAATAATGCTCAAACTGCAATAAAATTACTCCAGCAGATAGCAAATGCCTAAAAAAATACGAGAACTCAAGTCTATACTTCTGAAAGCAGGGTTTACCTATCGCCACGGTAAAGGTAGTCATACCGTTTGGAGTCATCCCCGTGAAGATAATATAGTAATCTCAAAAGCTCCTTTTTTAGAAGAAGTTTTTCAAGAAATTAAGCAAATTATTAGCTGCTTTAGAGAAAAATCTCCCAACACTCCAACAGTAATGCTGAAAAAGTCTTTGAGTGGCAACAGGGAACAGTTTTTGATGCCTTAAACCAGTCATCCTCGATCATCAAACCCATAAACAGGCAAAATTATCTGTATATTTAATCACTTAATCAGAAGCATTTACCTTTGAAATAGCAGTTTTTAAATAGGAAACCACCTCATTAATTGCTACTTCTGACGCTTTTTTACTGGCTCTTTCGACTAATTCCACCTTACCCGATTTGAGAGATTTACCCGTGACAATGCGATAGGGAATCCCAATTAAATCCGCATCTTTGAACTTAACTCCTGCACGTTCATCCCGGTCATCTAAAAGGGTTTCAATGCCCGCTTGATTTAACTCATTGTATAAACTTTCGGCAGTTTTTACCTGCTCGGCATCGGCTAAATTGGGAATAACCACAATCGCTTGATAGGGGGCAATAGCTACAGGCCAAATAATGCCATCTTTATCGTAGGATTGTTCTACGGCTGCCTGTGCTAAACGGGATACTCCTATGCCATAACAACCCATACAAATGGGGGTAGATTCTCCCGCTTCATTAGTATAGAAAGCATTCATGGCCTGAGAATATTTATAGCCCAATTGGAAGATATGACCGACTTCAATTCCTCTAGCACTTTGCAAGGTTTGATTAGGATCATGAATAGCTCGATCGCCTACCTGAGCTTTGCGTAGATCGACGATTAATTCCGGTAAGATAAAATCTTTACCCCAATTCGCCCCCACTAAATGAAACCCCGTTTCATTGGCACCGGTGATAAAGTTTTCTAAGTCTGTCACCGTGTTGTCTGCTATGCGTAAAAATTGAGGAGCTATATCGCTGGCTTTTTTGAGCAAATTATCTTCTAAGTCGGGAGCAATATAACCTAAAGGTAAAGGTTTAGTTGCCCATTTCTGTTGAGCGGCAGCATCGGGTATTTTTAAAGCCAAAATTGTTTTAGCATTGTAACGGCTCGCCTGTCTAATTAATTCATTTTGTAGTTTAACTTCGTTAACCTCTTGATCTCCCCGAATGCTCACCAAAACTAAAACAGTTATGCCGCTATCATAAACCACTTCGTAGAGAACATTTTTGACGATAGCGGTGGCAGAACAATCGAGAAATTTAGCTAAACTTTCGATAGTGTTGGTGTTAGGAGTCTCTTTTTTAGCAAACTTTTTAAAGGGAGAAGCCACTTTATCTGCCGGCAAAGAAACGGCTTTTTCCACATTAGCCGCATACTTTTCATCGGCGGTAAATAAAACCTCATCTTCTCCAGCATCAGCTAAGACCATAAATTCTTGGGATGCGGAACCACCAATCGCTCCAGAATCGGCTTCTACTGCCCGAAAAGCTAACCCACAACGGCGGAAAATATTGCGGTAAGCTATATCCATCGCTTGATAGGTTTTCTTTAAACATTCCTCGTCGAGATTGAAAGAATAGGCATCTTTCATAATAAATTCTCGTCCCCGCATTAAACCAAAACGAGGGCGAATTTCATCGCGAAATTTAGTTTGAATCTGATATAAATTAACCGGTAATTGTCGATAGGAACGAATTAAATCACGAGCGACGGCAGTAATTACTTCTTCGTGAGTCGGTCCTAATCCTAACTCCCGGTTTTGCCGGTCCGTCAGGGCAAACATAATCCCTTCTGCTTTTGTGTAGGTGTCCCAACGGCCTGATTCCTGCCAGAGTTCCGCCGGTTGCAGTTGGGGAAGTAAACATTCTTGGGCGCCGGCTTTATTCATTTCTTCCCGGACTATCTGGGAGACTTTCTGCAAAACCCGCCACATCAGGGGTAAATAGGCGTAAATACCGCTGCCAATGCGACGAATGTAACCGGCACGGACTAAGCATTTATGACTGGGGATTTCCGCCTCGGCTGGGTCTTCCCGGAGAGTGACAAAAAGCTGTTGAGAGAGTCGCATCCTATCGATATCCTTTTGAACAGAAGACTTTCTATTATCTCATCAAAGGAGAGCGACTGCAATTATCAATTACTTGTGTTGACAAACAATAACAGCGATCAGTTTACCGATTCTCAGGTATTTCCCCTCACAACTTGAGACTGGTTGGAGACGCATTGAACCTTAGTTGCAATTGCCTAACTCCCTTGTTCTCTACTCTAGGAAATATGAGCGTTCAGGTCGATCGCTGTTATCGTCGTTATCGAGACAGAATGTAACTTTAACAGGGTTTACTCCTTTATGAACTTGACCTTATAACCTTGCCAGTTGATCTGTCAGGGAAGCTTTTTTCCTTAGCTTCAATTATTAATATAACATCGGATCGGAGCTAGAAGTCTTTCTCTTAATCAAAGTTTACATTGCCAGCATCAAGGAAAAGCCTAGATGTTTTGACGCTTAACCGACCATAACTCTTATTATTCAAAAATTATGGCAGGAGTAACCTCAACAGTAGTCAAAGAAAGCGCAGAGGAATTAACTCAACGGATCAAAGAAGCAACCACCGCTAGGGAAAAAGACAAACTGCAAGTGCTGTATTGGCTACAACAAGAAAAAGCTCCCGCCATCAAGGTGATAGCTAAAAGTTTAGGGCATCATCGAAAATTTTGGGTCTGAAACCCCGTCGTTCTAGGTTGGCTTTACCGTTAAATATTAGCACATTTACGGAATATATGCTAAAATGCTCCCCATGGAAAAAGCCTATTCTTACCGATTTTACCCAACACCCGAACAAGAGTCGCTATTGCGGCGCACCTTGGGCTGTGTAAGATTAGTTTACAATAAGGCTCTCCATCTCAGAACACAAGCATGGTACGAAAAGCAAGAAAGAGTAGGATATGC
>NZ_SFBY01000011.1:0-22815 GCF_007095505.1 Microcystis sp. M_QC_C_20170808_M3Col | reverse complement strand
GACTAAATCCTTATCTGGCAAAAGATTTAATTAATTAGTTCGCTCTAGATCAAAAACAATTGACAAAAATTGCAGCAACGTCTGTCTCTATAAGGGTTTCATTCCTTATAACCTCCGTCCATTGCATAAGACAAACCGAAGAACCATAAGTTAAATGGTTTCTGGCGTTGCTGAATCAAGGGATGAGTGCCAACTGTGCATCCTGTCCAAAAGTTATACCAATTTTCTTTATTCGTGGCAGGCATCCTAATCCCCTCTCCTACCCCCTTGCTCCCCAACCCCTAATAGTAGGTTGATTCATGAATCAACCTACTATTAGTTTGGGTCTAGGTTTTAAAAATCCCACAAGAGAAGATTCAGATCTCAAATCAGCAACGCCAGATGAAGATGGGCTAAAAACTGGGACAATGTGGACATCGATCGAAAGACTAAGCTAAACTGGTAATGAGTATGTATTAGGGCGGAAGTCAAGGGAAACAACTATGGACAATGTGGAGGTAAAACAAAAACCGATCCGGTGTTTAGAAGATGCGATCGAAAGGTGTCAAACATTAGGAATGCGGGTTAGTCGTCAGCGTCGCTATATTTTAGAATTGCTATGGCAAGCGCGGGAACACCTATCAGCGCGAGAAATTTACGATCGTCTCAATCTGCAAGGAAAGAACATCGGTCATACCTCAGTGTACCAAAACCTAGAGGCCCTATCCGGTCAGGGCATTATCGAATGTGTGGAACGCTGGGACGGCAGACTCTACGGTAACATCAGCGATTCCCACAGTCACGTCAATTGTCTGGACAGTCAACAAATAATCGATGTGCATATCGAACTTCCCCCGGAATTAATTAAACAGATCGAGGAATCGACAGGGGTAAAAATTACCGATTATCGCATCGATTTTTATGGCTATAAACAAAACAAATGAGCCAGATAACTGTATAATTGCCCCTGTGAATAGTCTCCGTTGACAGACGGCAACTCTTGTGATCGATCGCCCTCTCACCCTAATTATCATCGATAATGACCCGATTTTTCGCTTGGGTCTGGTGCAGGCCTTGTCGCAGATAGAAAATATTACTATCGTCACCGAAGGGGATTTAGAAACAATTTTCGCTTTGACTCTTAATCCGGCCCCCGAAATTATCCTTATCGATCCTCTTTTTGATTGGTCTTACTGTGAAATTCTCCACTCTCGCTATCCCGAAAGTAAAATTGTTTTATTAACCTTTCCTCTCGATTCCAGACAGCAACTAATCGCCAGAGAATTAGGCATAGCCGGTTATATTCCCAAAGGCACAAACCTAGAGCAATTTATCACTATTTTAGGGCAAATTTCCCGGGATGAAACCCACGATGTCGCCCCTTCCCCTCTCACCATTGCTACTCGTCCAAGTTTAGCCCCTAGCCATTGGTTAATCACTGCTGGAAAAACGGGATTAAATCGCATCGAAAGTGAATTACATTTAATTGATCTCCACCTCAATCAACAGTCTTTATCCGGCTTTGATCGCTTTTACTGGCAGGGAAGAAAACGAGAACTTTTAGCGGCTCTATGGCTAGTGAGAAAACTAATTCCTCTCGAAGGGAGCTATTACAATTCAGCTTCAGTGACACCCCCGGTAATAATTAACAATATCGATCGGGAATTACCAATTTTAAGCCGCGAGCGTCCCCTCTGTGTTTCGGCAGTTTTTGAGTCGACTTTAGCGGTCATTCGATCGCCTTTAATTAATAGAACCAAGATAAGTTTTGAAATTGATGTTTTACAGGATAATCGGCAACGGGAACTATTGTATTTAGGTCTCGATGAAATTCGCAAAAACGTCGATGAAATGAGATATTTACAGATTAGCAGCGGGGAATTAACCAGTCGCTTAAATCTGATTATTTACGATATCTGGGAGAAAGTTACCCGTAAATTTTTAGAAATTAATGCCTCGGTTTCTGACGAAATTAGTAAAAGTAGGCTTAACGAAATTATTCTGGAAGAAAGAGAGGCAATTCAAACAGAAATCCTCAATAAAATTCCTTTTACTTTTGACTTATTTTCCTATTTATTGTACGAAAATAGCTTAACTATTGACGGAGTAGAATACCGGGCTAATGCTCCTGAAACCATCGCCAGAGCCGAAATTCTGCTGCAAAATCTCATTCATAATATTGCCAATGCAGTGACAGTAATTATTCTCAATAACTTCTCGGAATCGGAAAGAGTCAAACAAAAACTTTACCGTTCAGAATTTCTCATCGCCAGAAAATTAGCTAAAATCCGCAATGAATTATCTTGGAAATACCGACGGAAAAAATATTGGCAAGAACCCAAAGATATCTTTGAAAGTCAATATCAATTATTTCACTATAGCGAGGGACAAATCAAATCTCTAGCCATTTATTCCCCCCGACAGGAAGAATTAAACAGTTTAACAGGCATACCCTGGTTAGTTTCGATCGCCTTAGAATTAAGAGACTCTTTATCTCCGCGTTTACGCGCTTTTTTTCGGGTGGTGGGTAAGGGAGTAGTCTATATTCTTATCCAAGTTATCGGTCGCGGTATTGGGTTAGTAATTCGCGGGGTTTTACAGGGAGTCGGTAACACTTGGCAGGAAGTCAAAGGTAAAAAGGAATTATGAATTATGAATTATGACTGATAACTGATAACTGATAACTGAAGTAGTCCTAACTTTTACAATTCCTTATCAAAACTGTATTTATCGCGAATTTGTCCGACAAAAAACTGTCCTTTCGATGGTGCAGACTGAAAATCTTTATATACTGCCAAAGGTAGATCATGATAAAGATAGATACCACCGTGATTAAATTCCACTTTCAGAATTTTTTTTTCCTGATCGTAGTCAAAAGATTTAATCGCTGTACTTTGACTTTTTAATAAGGGGAAAGCAATCACATCGCGAATACTGGCAGAATCGGTTAATAACATGATCAGGCGATCGATGCCAATTCCTAGGCCTCCCGTGGGGGGCATTCCGTATTCTAAAGCGGTTAAAAAGTCCTCATCAACGCCTTGGGCCTCCAAATCGCCGGCCGCTTTTTTGAGTGCCTGTGCTTCTAATCTTTGCCGTTGATCGATGGGATCGGTTAACTCAGAAAAACTATTAGCTAATTCCCGTCCAACCACATATAATTCAAATCTTTCTACGAGGTCAGTTTTTGAGCGATGGGGTTTAGCTAAAGGCGAAATTTCCACGGGGAAATCTAGCACAAAAGTGGGCTGTATTAGGGTTTCTTCGACTTTTTGTTCAAAAGCTTCATTTAGGAGCTTACCGATGGTTTTACAGTCCTCTGGAACGCCAATGCAGGCATTTTCTGCGGCAATACGAGCCGAATCGAAATCATCAAAACTATTAAAGTCAACCCCAGTTATTTCTTGGACTAATTCGTGCATAGTCACTCGTCGCCAAGGGGGAGTTAGGTCAATTTCCGTGTCTTGATAGCTGATTTTCAGCGTACCTAAAACATCTTGTGCGGCCTTAACAATAATGTTTTCGGTTAACTCCATCATGTCATAATAATCGGCGTAGGCCTGATAGATTTCGATGGAAGTAAACTCAGGGTTGTGTTTAGTAGAAACCCCTTCATTGCGAAAAATTCTGCCTAACTCGAAGACTTTTTCAAAACCACCCACTATTAATCTTTTTAGATGTAACTCGGTGGCAATGCGGAGATATAACTCCATCTCCAGCGTATTATGATAGGTGATAAACGGTCTAGCATCGGCTCCTCCCGCTTCACTTTGTAGCACGGGAGTTTCAATTTCAATAAAACCTTCTTGGTCTAAATATCTGCGAATGGCAGCGGTAATTTGGGCGCGACGGCGAAAAGTTTGTCGCACTTCTGGATTAACAATTAAATCCACATATCTTTGTCGATAACGTTTTTCTACATCGGTTAAACCGTGCCATTTATCTGGTAGAGGTAAGAGGGATTTGGTGAGAATTTCGTACTCGTTTACATAGATAGATAATTCGCCGCGTTCTGTGCGTTTAATTGTGCCTTTTGCTCCTAAAATATCGCCCGTATCGGTCAGTTTAATCACCGTGTTAAAGGCATTCGGCACGGCGGCCATGGTTTCAATAATGCGTTTTTTATCGAGGTATAATTGAATCGTTCCCGTTTCATCTTGCAGGTTAAAAAAGGCTAGTTTACCCATAATTCTTCGGGCAATAATCCGACCAGCAATGGCTACTTCGACGCTAATTTCTTCCCCCGGTGCTAAGTCAGCGTACTGCTGTTGTAATTGTTGAGCGTGAGCGGTAGATTTCCACTGGTAAGCGTAGGGATTTACGCCAGCTTTTTGCAATCCTGCCACTTTTTCTAAACGAGCGGCCCGGATTTCTTCGAGGGTAGAGGAGGGTTGATTTTCAGGATTTTGTGCTTGAGATGCCATCGTTTTCTAAGAGGAACAATTCTGGGGGATGGGGGATGGGGGTTGGGGGTTGGGGGTTGGGGGTTGGGGTGTTGGGGTGTTGGGGTTTTAGGGTTTTAGGGTTTTAGGGTTTTAGTTGAAATTCCCCCACTTCCCCACTTCCCCACTTCCCCACTTCCCCACTTCCCCACTTCCCTAGTTCCCCTAATAACAATAGTTATCGTCCCATTTCTCGCTTTAATTTTTTCAATTCTTCTTCCATTTCCCATTCTTTAAATTTTAGATCGAGATTATCGTAGTTCGAGCGCTGATAGTCCGATTCTTGGGGTTGATCCCAAAAAGTGGTTTCCCAGTCACGGGACTGATTTTTAGGGGATTTTTCGGCTTTAATTTGCACTTCTTGACGACGTTGTTGGACTTGTTGCAGTAACTCTTGGGATTGACTCAGACGTTTTTTCACCCCTTCCATCCGTCCCCAAAGTTGATTACCCTGACGAAATAGGGCCGCCTCGCGTTCACTAGCAGCCTGAACCAAGTCCTGCCGTCCAGCGGCCTTAGCCTTATCGATTCTAGCGTGCCAAGTTTGGATATCTTGGGCAGTGGCCAAAATTTGCTGTTCGAGACGTTGACGCTCATTTTCTAGGGCGCTAATCAGTTTAGCAGTATCGCGCTCCTGTTCGCGCAGTTGTTCCACCAGCGCCTGTAATTCTAACTGGGGATGACTTCTGAGAAATTCTTCCAGTTGGGTTTCAAGAAAGCGACTGACATCATCAAATAGATTGCCCATCGGTGCAATATCCTAAATTTTCAATTAAAGTCTAGGAGCGATTGATTTTAATCCCCCTCTTTTTAGCATAGGCTAGATCAACCCTAGGTTTAAATAGGGTTTGCGGCAAAAAGTTTTTCGGTGGGGGTAGGGTGTGGGGTGTGGGGTTTTACCGATTTTGAGGGGCTCAATTACCTAATTTTCAGGGAAAAAGTCCCGGAATTTTCCCCCTGAACACTCCCAGACGAGGCACTTTTGGATTTCAAAAAGGTCTAAAAGTCTTATCCAACAAGGTTTTTAGATTTATTCAGCAAGCTCTAAATATATTTGGGAAAAGTAGTACAAAAATGTTATTCAGCCGCAGGTCAGGGACGGGGAAACCAGTATAATAAAACCAGGGTAATATTTCCTGAAAACCTCTTAATTGTTTGACTTAAGTGACAACTTCACCAGCTTGGACAGAACGCATCGGTTATCAACGGGATTGGGTGTGGCGCGGTTGGCAAATTCGTTATAGTTTTATGCCGGCAAAAAACCCCCAAGATGCCGATAATCCCCCTTTAATTTTACTGCATGGATTTGGAGCGGCGATCGAACATTGGCGCCATAATATTCCTATTCTCAGCCAAAATCATCGAGTTTACGCAGTAGATTTATTAGGTTTTGGTGGTTCGCGCAAAGTACAGGTTCCCTATACCGTTAATCTCTGGGTGGAACAAATACACGATTTCTGGCAAACTGTTATTAACAGACCCGTGGTATTAGTGGGCAATTCGATCGGTTCTTTAGTTAGTATGGCCCTAGCGGGTAAATATCCGGAAATGGTAGCCGGATTAGTTATGCTCAGTTTACCCGATGTCAGCCGTCGGCGGGAAATGATCGCCGATTGGTTATTAAATATCGTCACTCCTATGGAAAAATTTTTCACTTCTCCTTGGCTATTAAAACCGATTTTTTACTATCTGCGTCGTCCGCAAGTCTTGAAAAAATGGGCAGGAATCGCCTACGAAGACAAGAAAGCAGTTAGCGAGGAATTAGTACAAATTATCGCCGCCCCAACCCTAGATGAGGGGGCAGCCGAGGCCTTTATTTCCCTAGCACAAGCTGTCAATCATCCCGAATATTGTCCACCAGCAAAGTTAATTTTACCACGCTTAGAAATCCCGATTTTATTGTGTTGGGGAAAGCAAGATCGGATGGTTCCCGTCCAGTTAGCCCAGGGTTTTGTCTCCCTTAATCCTAGGATTAAATATGTAGAATTTGAACAGGCCGGTCATTGTTTACAGGATGAATGTCCCGACCGTTTTAATCCAATTTTATTAGAGTGGCTAGAATCTGTTCCTGTTCTTTGAGAGAATAGGGAGAGTGATTGTTGGTGATAGTCCTATGCAAACCTTGGAATCGACGCTCAAACCTCCCGCAACTGCCTCCGAATTCGACACCACGATTCACCGACGCAAAACCCGTCCCGTCAAGGTAGGTAGCGTTACCATCGGTGGTGGTCATCCCGTGGTCGTGCAGTCGATGATTAACGAGGATACCCTTGATATAGATGGTTCCGTGGCCGGTATCCGTCGCCTCCATGAAGTCGGTTGTGAAATTGTCCGCGTCACCGTGCCGAGTCTGGCCCACGCCACCGCTTTGGCTAAAATTAGGGAAAAACTGCTGGCCACCTATCAACCCGTGCCGTTAGTAGCCGATGTGCATCACAACGGTATGAAAATCGCCCTAGAAGTGGCCAAGCACGTCGATAAAGTGCGAATTAACCCCGGTTTGTACGTTTTCGAGAAACCGAAAGCCGACCGCGGCGAGTATAGTCAAGCAGAATTTGATGAAATTGGCGAAAAAATTGCCGAAACCCTGAAACCTTTGGTAGTTTCCCTGCGAGATCAAGGTAAAGCGATGCGAATCGGCGTTAACCACGGTTCTCTAGCCGAAAGAATGCTCTTTACCTACGGCGACACCCCCGAAGGAATGGTACAGTCGGCTTTAGAATTTATCCGCATCTGCGAATCCCTCGATTTTCGCAATCTGGTCATTTCCCTAAAAGCTTCCCGCGTGCCAGTTATGGTAGCCGCCTATCGTCTCATGGTTAAGCGCATGGACGAGTTAGGTATGGATTATCCCCTGCATTTGGGTGTTACTGAGGCAGGAGATGGGGAATACGGACGAATTAAATCCACTGCCGGGATTGCCACTCTCTTAGCGGATGGTATTGGTGATACGATTCGCGTTTCTCTGACGGAAGCTCCCGAAAAGGAAATTCCCGTCTGTTACAGCATTCTCCAGGCCCTGGGACTGCGGAAAACTATGGTCGAATACGTTGCCTGTCCTTCCTGTGGTCGCACTCTTTTTAATTTAGAAGATGTCCTGCAGCAAGTGCGCGCAGCGACTCAACACCTCACCGGACTCGATATCGCCGTTATGGGTTGTATTGTCAACGGACCGGGAGAAATGGCCGACGCAGACTATGGTTATGTAGGGAAACAGGCCGGTTATATCTCCCTTTATCGCGGTCGCGAGGAAATTAAACGCGTCCCCGAAAATGAAGGTGTAAGCGAGTTGATTAATTTAATTAAAGCCGATGGCCGTTGGGTAGAACCTTAATTAGTTTTACCGGTAGGGGTTGAACCTATTTCAACCCCTGATAATCAGCTATAATAAAAAGCTTGCTAGAAATTGCCGCCCCAGAGAGTTCATGCTACCTACACGCGATTGTGTTCGTCAAACCCCCGCCTACACTCCGGGAGAACAGCCCCAAACTGCGGGATTTACCAAACTTAACACCAATGAGAATCCCTATCCCCCACTGGCGGAAATTTTTGCCCACCTGCCAGAGCAATTAGAGAAAGTCCGACTCTATCCCGATCCTATCTCCAAAGAGTTACGGCAAACGGCGGCGGAATTATACGGCATAACAGCCGATCAGATAATCGCGGGTAATGGCTCCGATGATATCCTTAATATCGCCCTGCGAACTTTTGTTAACCCTTGCGAAAGCGTCGCTTTTTTGGATTTAACCTATTCCCTTTACGAGACAATTGCCCGGGTACACGGGGCAAATATTATCGAATTTCCCACTAATGATAAATTTGCATTGGAAGGACCGATTATTTGTCCAGAAGCGAAATTAATTTTTCTCGCTTCTCCTAATCCTCCCGTCGGTAAACATCTTGATCGCGACTATTTAGAAGCAACCTGTGCTAATGCCTCGGGATTGGTATTAATTGATGAAGCTTATGTGGATTTTAGTGATGACAATCATCTCGATTTTCTCTCCCGTTACGATAATGTCATTATTAGTCGCACTATGTCGAAAAGTTATAGTTTAGCGGGGTTAAGAGTCGGTTTCGGTTTTGCTTCCAGGGCCATTATCGAACAGATGGATAAGGTGCGTGATTCCTATAATTTAGATCGCATCGCTCAAACTTTAGCCACAGCAGCTTTAAAACACCATAATTATTTTGAGGAAGTTTGGCAAAAAGTCCGTCAAACACGCGGCCGTTTAATTACTTCTCTGCGCGAGTTGGGATTTATTGTTTTTGACTCGGAAGCTAATTTTATCCTCGCTTCTCCCCCCCAGATTAGTGCCAGTGAGTTATATAATCAACTCAAAGAGCGTCAGATATTAGTGCGATACTTTAAACATCCTCGCATTCAGAATTATGTGCGGATTTCGATCGGGACTGATGGGGAGATTGATCGCCTTTTATCCGCTATTCAAGAGATTATGGGAACAAATTAATCTCTATTTCCGTCAAGACTTTATTAGCACTTTAAACCCTAATAACTTATCGAAAAAAAGGCTAGATCGAGCGGAACAAAGCAGCGACAAACAATGGTCTAATAGCCTGTTGTTTCTCCCGATTACTAGCCTTGGCTATCAAGATTATTAGTCCGACAAAAGGACTAAATACTAGCGCACAAATTTTTGAACTTATGCAAGTTTATCCCCAAGGAATCACAGTTCAAGAATTGAGCAATCGCTTAAATCGTCCCGTTTCTATGCTCAATCTTTGTCTAAAATCTTTGGTCGCTTCTAAAAAAATCCTGGCCAGAAAAAATCATAATCAGTGGGTTTATACTGTTAATAATACTAAATCCTGTTTAAAAGGTATAGGAGAGTGGGAAGTGGGAAGTGGGAAGTGGGAAGTGGGGGGAAACAATCCATAACTGGGTTTTTAAAGATCGATTGGGAGTTAATCATACTATTAAAAACGGATTTGGTATAAAAAAGCTTAGTTTGTCCAGATAAGCATACTTAATATCTAGAAAAAGTGTTTATTATTAACCCTATTGCTGAATAACTATTTTAGGCTGTAGGTAGTATTCATCTTCTATAACAACTATCTCACCAATGCCGAGAAATTCAGCTTCTAAAGACTCCACAGCAACCAGAGAACCGAGTATAACATTTGTATCGGTGAGATTAATTTTTCTGCCGTGAAACCAATCGATAACTCTCTCTGGTGTGAAAGAAATCCAGTCTAGATGTGCCAAGGCAATGCGAGGCGAAATTAAACCCTCGGAATTAGCCATTAAAGCTTCCAGATTAATACTATCGGCCAACTGAAAACCACAGCTTTCCGTGCGAGTTAGACTGGCTAAAGTGCCACCCACAGCTAACACCTTCCCCAAATCTCTGGCCAGGGAACGAATATAAGTCCCCGATCCACAGTGAATATCTAGCTCTATTTGCGGAAATTCGCCCTCTAACCAGTCTAAAACCGTAATTTGGTCAATTTTGACCTGACGAGGCTCCACTGCGATTATTTCCCCTTTGCGCGCCAATTCGTAGAGACGACGACCATCCTTGTGAATAGCACTATACATCGGCGGAATCTGGGCAATATTGCCGATAAATTCCGCTAAATGGGGCTTAACTGCCTCTAAAGTTAAATCGGCACAGGGACAAGCAGCGATCGCTTTTCCCGTAATATCATCGGTATCGGTGCTGAGTCCTAACTGGATTTTTGCCCGATAAGCCTTATTTTCGGGTAAATAGGCCAGTAATCGGGTGGCAGCCCCGACGGCGATCGGTAAAACTCCCGTAGCCATAGGATCTAAAGTTCCCCCATGACCGACTCGTTTTGTCTTAAGAATTTTTCGGACTTTGGCCACGCAATCGTGAGAAGTCCAATCGGGGGGTTTATTGAGATTTAAAAAGCCAAACATTTTAAGTAGTCGTGGAAAATTAATTTCCTAGTCGAGACAGGAGACAGGAGACAGGAGACAGGAGACAGGAGATGGGGAGAATAGATAAAAGCAATCTCCTCAATTCTGAATACTGACGGCTGAATCTGACGTATTATATAATTGCATAACTTCGCTTAAAGGTAAACGGGAACGAACACCGAGGGAAAGGTCAGAAAAATGACCAAGATCATAATGATCAACAGCAGCGCGAGCAATCATAGCGGCGTTATCGGTACAGAGTTTAAGCGGCGGAAAATAGACAGTTAAATGATGATTTTTGGCGGCAGTTTCCAGATGATTTCTTAAGGCACTATTGGCCGCCACTCCTCCACCGATTGCGATAGTTTTTAAGCCATAATCTAAGGCACAATTGATTGTCCTACGGGTTAAACTTCTGGCTACCGTATCTTGAAAACTAGCGGCTATATCAGCTACAGGTAAATTATCTGGCTCGAATTTCTCTACTAAGCGCAAAACAGCAGTTTTTAAACCACTAAAACTGGAATCGTAGGCATGAAAACCGCCGGTTGGTAAAGATATTTTACCTTCAGGAAAGGGAAAAGCTTGCGGATTACCATCTTTGGCCATGCGATCGATTATCGGACCACCGGGATAACTTAAGTTTAATAATCGTGCCACTTTATCAAAAGCTTCTCCGGCTGCATCATCTCTAGTGGTTCCTAATTGTTGATATTTTCCGCAGGCCTGCACATGGATTAAACTGGTATGACCCCCAGAGACTAAAAGAGATAAAAAAGGAGGTTTAAGATCAGATTCAGCGAGATAGGAAGCATAGATATGACCTTCGAGATGATGAATGCCGATAAAGGGTTTATCGTGGACAATAGCCAGGGTTTTGGCCGCCGTCATTCCCACCATTAAAGCACCTACTAAACCGGGAGCAACTGTGGCGGCTATTCCATCAATTTTTGACCAATTTAACCCCGTTTCTTGCCAAGCTTTTTCTAGACAAAAATTAATGGTTTCTAGGTGTTGTCGAGAGGCCATTTCCGGCACAACACCGCCATAGAGACGATGGAGATCAATTTGAGAAGAAATCACACTACTCAACACCAGGTTATTGTTAACAATAGCCACAGCTGTTTCATCGCAACTGGTTTCGATCGCTAAGATAATTGTCATGAATTAATAAGTAATAGGACAAAATTAACTTTTTGGTTAGGATAGGCAAAAGGTAGTTAGATATGTGTAATTAATTTTGCTTAGGTACTTAATTAAAGTTATCGTTCAGCAATTTCCATAGCCACCACCGCCGGGGGTTTCAATAATAAAAATATCACCAAGGTTCATTTCTACAGTCGCAGTACCGGGCAATTCTTCGATAGTTCCATCGTTTCTTTCCACGGCATTACGTCCTATTTTACCAGCTTTTCCTCCCGCCAGTCCAAAGGGGGGAATCAGGCGATTACTCGACAGAATATTGGCGGTCATAGCCTCTTGAAATTTAATTCTTCTAATCACACCATCACCTCCATAATATTGTCCCCTGCCGCCACTATCGGGGCGAATGCTAAAACTTTCTACTAACACAGGATAGCGCATTTCTAATACTTCTGGATCGGTGAGACGGGAATTAGTCATCTGGGTTTGCACGGCAGCGGTTCCCGCAAAATTTGCCCCCGCACCGGAACCGCCACAAATAGTCTCATAATATTGATATTCTTGATTGCCAAAAGTGAAATTATTCATCGTCCCTTGGCTGGCTGCTTGAATGCCTAAAGCACCGTATAAAGCATTAACTATTGCCTGGGAAGTTTCCACATTTCCAGCTACCACGGCCGCCGGATAAACGGGATTAAGAAAACAGCCAGACGGGATAATTAAATGGAGGGGTTTGAAACAGCCAGCATTTAAAGGAATTGCCTCCTCCACAAGGGTACGAAAAACGTATAAAACCGCCGCTCTTGTCACTGCTAGGGGTGCATTAAAGTTATTATTTAACTGGTCAGATGTGCCAGTAAAATCAATGGTTGCTTGACAATTATCAATATCTATGCTAATTCTGACCTTGATGACAGCACCGTTATCCAGATAATAAGTAAATTCACCATCTTTCAGGACAGATATAGCTTTTCTAACCGCTAATTCCGCATTATCTTGAACAAACTGTTGATAGGCTTTAACCATAGCTAATCCGTAGCGATCAACCAGATTATGTAATTCTCTTTCCCCCTTGGCATTAGCGGCTATTTGTGCTTGAAAATCGGCAATATTTTGGGCGATATTGCGTGCGGGAAAAGGACTATTAGTTAAGTGATTAATTAATTCTTGTTCCCGAAACTGTCCCGCCGCTACCAGCAAAAAATTATCGAATAAAATTCCTTCTTCGCTAATATGAACAGAATGGGGAGGCATAGAACCGGGGGTAATTCCACCGATATCAGCTTGATGTCCCCGGGAGGCAAGATAAAATAATATTTCCTGATTTTGGCGGTCAAAAATAGGACTAATTACTGTGACATCTGGCAGGTGAGTACCGCCATTATAAGGATTATTAGCCAGATAAACATTCCCTGGACGAATCGTCTCACCTTTATCCTGAATTAAGCTTTTAACGCTATCGGCCATGGAGCCTAAATGGACGGGAATATGAGGAGCATTAGCGATTAAATTTCCCATCTCATCAAAGATAGCACAGGAGAAGTCTAGGCGCTCTTTAATATTGACACTTGCTGCCGTATTTTGGAGAGTAATCCCCATTTCTTCGGCAATAAATTGATAGAGATTTTTAAAGATTTCTAGATAAATAGGATCGGCAACGGTAGTTATTTCTGTGCGGTGAGAATTGAGAGGGGACATAGGAAAGTCAGTTATCAGTTATCAGTTATCAGTTAGCTGTCTCTTGTCTTTTTTCTCCTCCTGTCTCGGAGTTTACTGTCTGCTCACCCAAGAGAAGATTTTTGATTTTTGCGGGAGCTCTAGTTACCAGTGATCACTGACTGTTCACTGTTCACCGATCACTGTTCACTGATATGGGCTGACTGATATATAATCGCAGTCAGTACCAGAGGGTGAATTATGGATAAAACCAGCTTGATCGATAAAGTGCAACAAATGGCCAATAAACGGGATTATTTACTGCAATTGCGCGATAAACCCGACATTGGGGGTCTGAGATTAGATGTTAATCAAGCTCTTGAGGAGTTGGATGAATTACTCGATGAGTTTCAAGCAACTTTTCCTGAAGAAAAACTTAGTTAACTATCCGACCCGACGGAATTGAGATTTGTCCGATTGTGCTAATTTTCCCAAGTCATCGATCGCTTTGATCAGAGCTTGGGAAGATATATCTTTAGGGTAGTATAGGTCAAAAACTGTAGTTTGATTATTTTTTTTCTATTGGAAGCTTTGCCAAGAAACTATAGGCAATAATGGGGATATGAGGGGCGAACTGTTTGATTTCAATAGCGGCGCTCTGTCTATTTAAGAAAGGCATCCGTACATCTAAAATAACTTCCCAACGTGATATGATCTCACCATATCATATCACTGTACAAACTGTCAAGGGTGGTGGAAACTAATTATTTTAATACTCGCAGGGCTGAGTTTAATCCCGTTGAAAACCAAGACTAAGATTGAATATTAGCCGTGCTTCGCTGTTTATATGCTGGTCAGCTTTTCATCTCCGAGGTGAAACCGAGGGTTCCTTCAAGCTGACATTCAAGGTAAAATCAATAAGGGAGACAAATTTAAGATAGCCAACTTATGGAAGTAACTTTTAGCGCTGCCGAATCCCTAGAAATTGTTGTTGCTGAACAAACAATCCCGATTCAGCATTATCTGCGCCAACCGCAAAGATTAGTACAGGCTATCGTTGAGACTAGCTTAACAGAAAACTTGTCTGAGAATCGGTTTCGACTGAAAATGCGTCCCCTCAACTTCTTGAATTTGTACTATTTTCAGCCCACGGTTATTCTCAATGTCTGGGCCACTTCTGGGGGGACGATATTTTTGCAATCAGAAGACTGTCAGATCAAAGGTATTGATTATATCAACGATCGCTTTAGCCTCAATGTTAAAGGCAAACTCGCTCCTGTGGAAAAAAATAATCAAACCTATCTAGCGGGGAAAGCCAATCTTGAGGTGAAAGTTGCCCTACCACCACCATTATGGTTAACCCCGCGTCCACTGTTAGAAATCGCCGGCAATAGTCTCTTAAAAGGGGTTTTATTGCGGATTAAACAGCGTTTAATGAGTCAATTGTTGCAAGATTACCAACAATGGGCCAAACAGGACATTATTGCCCAAAATTACCCCGAAACAATTCTCGATCTCTCCCTTGGTTAAATAAAAATATGAGTTGGACAAAAGTATTATCTGTAGATTCCCTTGCCCCCGGCGCCCGTCAAGTGGTAAAAGTGGGGGACAGTTCCATTCTCTTGATTAACAATAACGGTCAATTCCACGCCGTTGGCAATCTTTGTCCTCATTTAAAATTATCGATGACGAAAGGCAAAATTAGCGAGGACGGCGCGATCGTTTGTCCCTGGCATCGTAGTTCTTTTGATCTCTGTAGTGGTGCTGTCAAAGACTGGATTACCTGGCCTCCTGTGGTTAACAAAGCGATGGCGGCAGTTTCTCAACCCCAAGCTTTACCCGTTTATCCCCTTCGCATCGAAGACGGCAGCATCTGGATAGACGCATAACCGCTCACCAAGGGGGGGTTTTGGGCAACCTAAAGAATAGTTCACTCGACAATGGGGTAATCTTGGAGAATGCCAAACCCTACCTCGCTCGTTTCCGTAAAAACCCAGTTATGGATTGTTCCCCTACTCCGCTCCTAGGGTTGATTCAAGGTAGGGTTGATTCATGAATCAACCCTACCCCGCTCCGGTGATCCCCACTCTTCTGTATATTTTTTAAACAGGATTGCGTGAGGTCATTCTTTTATTCCGACTTCCCCTCCCGACGACTGGATCCTAACTCCTAACCCCACCAAGAAACTTTTTCAGCAAACCCTAATTGGTTCCGTTCAAAAGTTGAGAACGAAGCAAATCGATCGCCTCTAAATAACTCGGCATAGGTTCATCACCTAACAGACAAGCACTGCGATCCACGCTAATCATATCATCACCCCAAAACACTTGACCGAGCGGAATAGATTTTCCTCGATCCGGTCGCCAATTGCTACTAAAATATTTGAGATTAGCGTCCACCACTGCCCCATCAAAAAGATGACCGATACAAAAATAGACATCCTGTAAAATTAGCGGTACGGAGGGGCGATGTAATTGCCCTCGCGAGTTGGGACTACGGGCTTTATAATGACTACGGGGAAAGAGTCCATAGAGATTTTTTAAAGAAGCAGAAATCAGGGGTTTATCCTTTAAATGGGTGCGTTTTAAGGTTCCAATCGTGATCCGACAATCCACTTCTTCGATAATTTTAGGGGCAAACATCGAGGGAAAACGGACAGGAAAAGGGGAAAGATTCGGATATTCTTGCTGGGGTAAACTATCAGCATCAAGAATAGTTATTCCGGGAGCGAGAATAGATTTTACTCCCAAAATATCGATAATTTCTCTCAAAGAAATAGCCGAACAAACTCCCTCTACCAAGATAATTTCTGCTCCAGGATTTACCCCCCTCAATCCCCGCAAAACTTGACTTAATACCGGCAGACTAACCGTTACTGGGGGAGGCACAGGATAACCTAAATTAGGTTTAATTAAAATACGTTTAGCTGTGATAGCTGCCGGGGGAGGTTGATAAACAAAATCCGCCATAGCTGAATTTTTTACCCCGGCAGTAATTGAGGATTGGGTAATCATAGAAAAGAAAATAAATCAATGGGAAGCTGAAAGATTAGCCAGATCATTGAGGGAATTTACCTGCTGTAAAGCTTGCCAGATTACCCCAGAATCGGCCCCAGGAAAATGGCTATTTTCACTAATATAACGCTTCCAGGCCTTAGTTCCGGGCTGACCGGCAAAAAGCTGTAGAAGATGTTTGCTGATCTGGTGTAGTTTATAACCTTTACTCACCCACTCATCGATGTAGGGAAGCATTTTTTTGATTACTTCTTCCCGGGTAGGAGGAGTAACCGATTCCCCATAAAAATCTCGATCGACTGTGGCAAATAAATAGGGATTATCGTAGGCTGCCCGACCAATCATAACTGCATCTACTAATTGTAAATGTTGTCTAGCCTGTTCTAAATTAATGATACCGCCGTTAATTTCAATAAACAAATGGGGAAACTGATTTTTTAGTCGATAAACATCATCGTAACGTAAAGGGGGGACGGTGCGATTTTCCTTGGGACTTAATCCCTGTAACCAAGCTTTGCGCGCATGGATGGTAAAACGTTGACAACCCGCATCCGCGACAATACGGACAAAATTCGCCATATTTTCGTAACTATCTTGATGATCAATGCCAATTCTCTGTTTTACAGTCACGGGAATCGATACAGCTTGATTCATTGCCGATATTCCCCTAGCGACTAATTCCGGGTTAGCCATCAAACAAGCGCCGAAATTGCCCTCTTTTACCCTGGAACTAGGACAACCCACATTGAGATTTACCTCGTCATAACCCATATCTTCGGCTATTTTAGCGCATTCTGCCAAGAGATAGGGATTATCACCCCCTAACTGCAAAGCTAGAGGTTTTTCTGCTAGGGAGAACCCCAGCAACTTATAGCGATCGCCGTGTTTAATCGCCATCGTCGTGATCATTTCCGTGTAGAGAAGGGGACGACGGCTAATTTGTCGCCAAAAATAGCGAAAATGGCGATCGGTATAATCCATCATCGGCGCCACACTTAAAATATTGCCCATCTTTCCCTTTAACATTGGTTCTAAACTATCGGGACATTCCCTAGGTAAACCGACAGAAGAACCAGTCTTCCTCCCAAGATATTTTAAAGCCTTTTGGTAAGTTGACTATCTAAATTACTCGTTAAGACTGCACTGGAGAAAAGAGAAGGGAGCTTTTTTGACTTACCTCCGTGGGATATTTGCCCCTTTAATCGTGTCGCGAATGACGATTTTTTGTTCTTTGGAATAACCGGCAAAAGAACGAGTAGCCAGTAACTCGATTTCTACCCCCGTACCCGATCGTAAAGATTCCACAGGTAAGGGTAATTGACCGATATCTAGAATAAATTGATTGCCCTCCTGTCGGACCAAATTAGCGGGCATATCTCCTTCGTAGCGAGTGACAAAATCGGTTCTGGGACTGGTTTGTAGGTCGTCTGCTTGCCAACGAGTGACGCGATAACGCACTTTAAATTTAGTGCCGATTAAATTCGATTGGGAAGCTTTATCTTCGAGAAAAAGCCTTAAATCAGTACCATTTCCTGTAATACCTTTTGCTTCTAATTGGGTGACATCTCGTTCAAAAACAGCATTATAAACGACAAATTCCGTAACATTATTGCGTTTTTGAGTGGTTCCCTCGATCCAGAGTTCACTGGGGATAGTTACCCTCAGTTCCTTTTGATTATCGAGGGTTAAAGTAAAACGCTGATTAGTAAACCGGTTAAACTCTTGGGGCGCATTCCAAATTAAAATAAAAGAACGTTCCGATCGATCTACTAAAATCCGATATTGATCATCGATCAGGGAACCGGGGGCAAATAAAGACATTGCCCCGGTGCGAGTTTCCCAAGTATTTTTAGATAGAATATAACCCCGTTCTTTTAACTCCGAAAGGGGAACAGTTGCGCTCGGTTGATCGGCAGTTAAAGGGCGATCGATTTGAATTAAAGTTAACTGTCCCAAACGCCCTTCGCGACCGTTACGACCACTATTACCCGTCGCCCCATCGAGACCATCCTGACAGCTAAATTCTCTGGTGGTACAGCTATAATTGGCATCACCCGGCCTACCGCTACAGGTTTGAATTGTCCAAAAAGGTTGGGAACAGCGACAACCTTTACCTCCTTGGCCTCCCTGACCCCCAAAACCCCCAGCGCCTCCGGCCGCATTGACCGTTACTTGTCTTAAAAAATCTAAATTAGTGGCATAGAGGGTTAAAGCGCCGCCATTGCCCCCATCACCACCATTACCCCCATTGCCACCGTTGCCACCACCGGCCGCCTGGAGATTTCGTGTTACATTGCCCGGTTGACCGCTACAGTTGCCATCGCTGCCATTGCTGCCATTTTCACCATCGACCCCTTTTTGTCCTGAAATATCGAGTTTTAGGGGAGAACTATCGAGAAAGAGGGTTAAACTATCACTATTTCTGCCTTGGCCGCCGACCTTGCCAGCTTTCCCGCTTTGGCCTTGTTTACCGAAAGTCTGTACATCGGAACCTTGGGCTAACCAAGAACAGCGATCGCCGGTCACCGTGGCGGGCATTAGGTACGGTAAAGGGATAAAAAAGGTGAATATTAATGATTTAGCCCAAAAATTCATGATTTTAGCGAATTTATCCGCAAAGACTCCGATCAATTCCCTCTTGATGACTTTTAGATTTAGATTTTTGTTTCCCCTCTATCAATAAGGTGCGCTATCATCCTACACTTACTTTGAGAAGGAAACAGCCAATCGCGAGGGTTACGCGCGTGAAAAAAGTATTAGCTATTATCTTGGGTGGCGGGGCTGGAACTCGCCTTTATCCGTTAACGAAACTGCGGGCAAAACCTGCCGTCCCCCTAGCGGGAAAATATCGCTTAATCGATATTCCCGTCAGCAATTGTATTAACTCCCAGATTGACAAAATCTATGTGTTGACGCAATTTAATTCCGCTTCCCTCAATCGTCACCTCAATCGTACCTATAATTTTACGGGTTTTAGTGATGGTTTCGTGGAAGTTTTGGCCGCTCAACAAACCATGGAGAATCCTCAATGGTTCCAAGGCACGGCCGACGCAGTACGACAATATATCTGGACGATGAAGGATTGGGATATCGATGAATATCTAATTCTCTCGGGAGATCATCTCTATCGCATGGACTACAGCAAGTTCATCGAACGCCATCGGGAAACCAACGCCGATATCACTTTATCGGTGGTTCCCATCGATGAACGTCGCGCCTCCGCTTTTGGGGTGATGAAAATTAATGATTCGGGGCGAATTGTCGATTTTTATGAGAAACCCAAAGGGGCAGAATTGGAAAGAATGCGGGTAGATACGACGATTTTAGGCTTAAATCCTGACCAAGCCCGTCAAAATCCCTACATCGCCTCCATGGGAATTTATGTCTTTAAAAAGAATGTTTTAATCGATCTGCTCGATGCCAATAAAGAACAGACCGATTTCGGTAAGGAAATTATTCCCTCGGCGGCTAAAGACTACAATCTTCAGGCTTATTTATTTAAAGGTTACTGGGAAGATATCGGCACGATTGAAGCCTTTTATGAGTCTAATCTCGCCTTGACCCAACAACCAAATCCCGCCTTTAGTTTCTACGACGAAAAAGCCCCCATCTATACCCGTTCTCGCTATCTGCCACCGACAAAAATGCTCAATTGTACGGTGACAGAATCGATGATTTCTGAAGGTTGTATTCTCAAAGAATGTCGCATCCATCACTCGATTTTAGGTATTCGTAGTCGAGTCGGCAAAGACTGCTCGATCGAGGATACAATGCTGATGGGATCGGACTTTTATGAGTCTTTCCCCGAACGGGAAAGTCTCGCCCGAGATGGCAAAGTTCCCATGGGTATCGGCCCTGATTCGACTATTCGTCGGGCAATTGTGGACAAAAATGCTCGCATTGGTGCCAATGTTTTAATTGTTAACAAAGATCGTGTGGAAGAAGCTAATCGCGAAGATTTAGGTTTCTATGTTCGCAGCGGTATCGTGGTTATTTTCAAAAATGCCACTATTCCCGACGGGACGGTGATTTAATCTATCAGTTATCAGTTATCAGTTACCAATTTAAATGTTGAACAGGTTATGACGAGCCAATATTTGCTTGATCAGATGGCTTCTTTTTCTGATTGAAGGGCTAAAATGGATTAAACGCCCGAATGACACCAGCCAGAAAGCCCATGCAAGTTACCGGCATCTCTGTTTTTTAACAGGGGATGATTTAACTGCTCCGACAATCGATCGAGTGTTAAACCTAAGCCGCTAAACTGAAAATAGCTGCTTGTCCTTGCTTCTTATCGGCCGGATTGTAAAATAATGCAAATTTATCTTGACTATAGCGCCACTACCCCCACTCATCCCCAAGTGATCGAGCGGGTTGCCACTATTCTCCGGCATGATTGGGGCAATCCCTCCAGTTTACACACTTGGGGACAGGATACGGCGACAGTCATCGAAATGGCCAGAGAACAGGTGGCAGGGTTAATTAATGCCAATCCGGACCAGATTATCTTCACTTCTGGCGGCACAGAAGCCGATAATTTAGCGATTATCGGGGTTGCTCAACAGTATAACCGCCCCCGTCATATTATTATTTCTAGTGTGGAACATTCGGCGATCGCTGAACCCTGTAAACAATTAGAGCAGCAAGGTTGGCAAATTACTCGTCTTCCCGTCAATCGTCAAGGTAGGGTCGATCCTTTAGACCTAAAAGCCGCAATTCAAAGCGATACGGTCTTAATTTCCATTATTTACGGACAAAGCGAGGTGGGAACCCTACAACCGATTGAAGAATTGGGCAGCATTGCCACAGAGAGGGGAGTTCTTTTTCACACCGACGCGGTGCAGGTGGCGGCAAGATGCGCGATTGATGTGCGGAAACTGCCGGTGGATTTATTATCTCTTTCTAGCCATAAAATTTATGGAATGCAAGGATCGGGAGCTTTATACATCAGAGCGGGTGTCGATATTTTACCATTACTGCGGGGCGGTGGTCAGGAAAAAGGTCTGCGATCGGGAACCCAAGCCGTACCAGCGATCGCAGCTTTCGGTTTAGCGGCCGAATTAGCCCAAAAAGATTTAATTAGCGAAAAAATGCGTTTAATGGCCTTGCGAGATCGATTATTTGACCTCTTAGCCGATTATCCTTATCTGCTGCCCACGGGAGACCGATTCTATCGTTTACCCCACCACGTCAGCTTTATTGTCCGTCCAGACGATGACAGTCACATCACGGGAAAACAGCTAGTTCGTCAGCTTAATTTAGCAGGAATCGGCATTAGTTCTGGATCCGCCTGTCATAGTGGCAAACTCTCCCCCAGTCCAATTTTAAAAGCTATGGGCTACAGCGATCGAGAAGCATTAGCGGGAATTCGTTTAACCCTAGGAAGGGACACCAGCGCAGCCGATATCGATTGGACGGCTCTAGTATTAAAACAAGTGATCGATCGCTGTTTATCTGCTCTAATTGTTAGCAAGAGTTAGTTTATCCCTCAAATTGCCCTTCGATCAAGATAATTTCGCCAAAATCGGGAATCCATGCCACCCAACGTCCCTGATCCTGTTCACAGAGTAGTAGCGCTTCATCAAAGCTGTAGGGAGAGGGAAGCATTCTTAGTTGTACCCATGTATTTGCTTGGGGGCAAGTAACAACGGCAGTAGTGCGGGATTGTAGTAAGGACATACACAGATCACCCTGATAATTCTGTATCTAAATTTACAAAAAAAACCGATGACTGTGGGTAACTTTGTTTTAAATCTTTACATCTTTACCTGTTCAAGGGTGTGGGGTTTTACCCATTTTCATCTGTAACTGAATTTTCCGGCCGATTACGCCAATAGCCAGCACTTTTTGATGGCAAAAAAGCCTAAAGATATTATCCCACAATGTTTTTGAATGCCCCCGCTACATTTTTCGACAAGATACTCACCTTTGCGGGGGATGAAATCCGACCAGAATATCAACCGCGGAGCATCGGTTTAATTCTACCATCTGTGGGTAAACTGTGTTATACTAAATCCGTTGAGTATAGGCTACTTATAAGGACAAGCAAAAGGCAAGAGGCAAAAGTCAAAAGGGGGAATAAATAATCAGTTTTTAATAACCAGATTTAGTGTTATACCTAATTTAGCCAATGGTCGAGGATTGTTAGATGCTAGTCGTAGAAGCAAAGCTAAAAAACGGAACACCAGAGCAATATCACCGGCTTGATGAAGCTATCAAAACTTCTCAGTTTGTGCGTAACTTTTGTGTTCGTCATTGGCTAGAAAATAAAGGAACAACCCGCAATGACCTCCAAAAGCTTTGTGCGGTACTAGCTAACAATAAAGAGACACCATGGGTTAATAAATTAAACTCTCAAGCTCGTCAATCGGCTGCTGATAGAGGTTGGCAATCAATTAATCGGTTTGATCAGAATTGTCATGCTAAGATACCAGGGAAAAAAGGTTTTCCTCGGTTCAAAAAGCATAGTCGTTCGGTTGAGTACAAACTAACGGGCTATAAGCTATCTGATGATAGACGTAAAATCAAGTTTACCGATGGGTTTAAAGCAGGAGAATTTAATTTATGGTGTAGTCAAAAAACCTTAGTTTATTATTCAGAACAACAGATTAAACGGGTAAGAGTTGTTAGACGTGCTGACGGTTATTATTGCCAGTTTTTGATTGACGTAGAGCGGCAA
>NZ_SFBY01000109.1:0-2627 GCF_007095505.1 Microcystis sp. M_QC_C_20170808_M3Col | reverse complement strand
GTAGTGCTAGTAATTTCGCCATCGGTGTTGATACTATGGGGTTTACGAGTCTGAATTTGAATTTCTTTCCCCTTAAGAGTTCTCACCCAAGATAATAAACCCTGTTGTCCTCGCGGTAACGTCCATAAAAGCGGGAAAATTTGCCACCAGTGTTCAATTTCTAGGCTATATAAATCTAGTCTTTGATCGTCAATTTGGGCATCGTGAGCGATCGGCATTCCTCCCCCATAATAACGACCATTTCCGATCGCTATTTGCAGGGTTTTAACTTTGATATTTTGGCCATCAATACCGATCATAGCGGTAAAAGGACGAGTTTTACTTAATAACTGTAGGGCTGTCCAAGCGTAGGCCAAAATCCCCAAACGTCGCTTTAAACCCTTGTTCAGTTTTTGGGTAATTTTCACACTTAATCCTAAACTAGCCACGTTGAAAAAGTATTTATTATTTACCCAACCTAGATCGATATATTTTAAATTACCTTCCGCAATAATTCGACAAGCTTCGGCAATAGAATTCGGTATCCCTAAAGTCCGGGCTAAATCATTAGCCGTTCCCAAAGGTATAATGCCTAGGGGCAGTTGAGTTTCTACCAACACATCCACCATAGCATTAAGAGTACCATCGCCACCACCGACGATAACTAAATCAATATTAGAGCGATATTTTTCCATCAAAAAAGGTATATCTTCTACCTTTTTCAAAGGGACGCTGATAATTTCAAAATCCCAATGATTGAGCAGCTCGACAGTTTGAGCAAAGTTTTCTTTACCCTTGCGCGAGTGACGATTAATTAGTAGTAAAGCTCTTTTAGTCATAGGTCAGTTTCTCATGCAGGGATAAAGGTTATGTAATTAAATCAGAAAAAATATCAGGTGATGTGTGATAATTTTTGCTTATGGAATCGTGAAATGCTTATCGGGCAAGACTTTTAGGGCTATTTTGCGGATATTCTATCAGTATAGACCTCGTTTCCACACATAAACCAGAAGAGCCGCCCCATTGATCACTAAATTTTAGTTAATAGCCCTTTCTTCGAGAAAATGTTCTACCATTGCCCCTATGTAGGGCTGGCTGAATAAATCTAAAAACCTTGCTGGATAAGACTTTTAGACTTTTTTGAAATCCAAAAGTACCAGATATGGGAGTGATCAGGGGGAAATTCAGGTACTTTTTCCCTGAAAATTAGGTAATTGACCAGATGAAAATCGGTAAAACCCCACACCCTACACCCTACACCCTACACCCTGCCCCTAGGAAAAACTTTTTCAGCAGACCCTATGTATGATAGCAAATTCAGACCCTTCAAGGCCATAAAACGAAGATAATGGCAGACTATTACTTGATTTTACTGATAACGGGCGTTTTTTCGGGCTTATTAGCGGGTTTATTCGGTATTGGGGGTGGCACTATCTCCGTGGCGATCCTGTTAAATTTGGGCTACAGTTACGGGGAATCGGTGGCTACCAGCAGTTTAGCGATCGTTTTCACTTCCCTAGTGGGTACGATCCAAAATTGGCGATTAGGTTCCCTCAAATGGCAGCGAGTTCTCCTCTTAGGTTTACCCGGGATTTTTACGGCATTTATCGGGGTCTATCTGGTCAAATATAGCCCCAAACACCTCCTAGAAGCGGCTTTTGGTTGTTTTTTACTGCTCAATATCTATTTAACCAATCTCAAGCAAAATTTAAGCCAAAAAGAGCCAGTTTCTGCCATTAGATTGAATCCTAATCTAGCCTGTCTGCTAACCGGAGGAATCGCTGGATTTCTAGCCGGTATTTTCGGAATTGGCGGTGGGGCGATCATGGTGCCACTACAAATGATTTTTTTGGCAGAAAAGATCAAAATCGCCATTGTCACCAGTTTAGGTGTGGTTTTACTCAATTCGATCGCCGCCTGTTTCGCTCATGCCCAAGCCGGTTATATTCTTTATCTACAAGGGATTATTTTAGGTATCGGTGGTTCTCTAGGTGTACAAGTAACCACTCGTTTTTTACCGAAATTACCAGATCGATTGGTGCGGATTACTTTTTATATTTTTCTGCTACTGATGGCCATTTATTTCTTCATCCGCGCTTGCTCTTAAACCGCATCAACGGACTCGTTAAATCTCAACTTTCTAACCTTTCTAGTCTCTCCCTGATGGGCTTTTTCCCTATTCATCAATAAAAAACGGAGAATACTTGACAAATTCGGGGGGGGTAGAATGGCGGAGATTATTGCTTTTAATCGCTCATCTATGGGGTGTAAATCTTAACTTTTCCCAGTATTAGCCATAACATTAGCTTGAATCAATCAAATCAAACAGGATTTAGTATAACAGAACCTCCTAGACATGAGGACATAAGGAGATTATGTCCCGTTTTGTATAGCTCTAACCTGTTCAACCTCTAACTCTAAGGCGGATGCGACTTGCTCAACACTTAACCCTAAGGCTAACAAACGAGGGACCGCCTCTAGTGCTTTGTTTAGTCTGCCTTCCTGACGACCTTCCTGACGACCTTCCTGACGACCTTCCTGACGCGCTTCCTCGCGCACATCTTGAAAATACTGAGTTTGTTTTAATTCATCTAAACTAAACATAGTTTCTATCTCCCGACGATTGAGAAGCGGTAACTTATAAACAA
>NZ_SFBY01000108.1:0-2517 GCF_007095505.1 Microcystis sp. M_QC_C_20170808_M3Col | reverse complement strand
TTGTACTGACTCAGGGTAGCGGACACCGGTAGTGGGAGCATGAACTTACATGCAGCCAAACTCAACAGACGAAATGCTAAAACGAGATGGGCAAAAAACCGGCGCATAGATGGCTAACGGCAGAGTTATACATTGATCGCTTACTACTACTTTTCTTTGCGATCACCCTTCCACTATCGGAACTTAAGCAGAAAACAGATTTGCTGTGCTTGCCTAAACCCGAACTGCTTATTTTGGCGATCGTCGATCCGTTTTCGGGACTTACAAACGCAGTCGATTCGTCTTACTTACCTAATTGTGATCGCGCCCAAATAAAGCACCACAATAGGTTACGCTCATATTGTGATTACTGGAAATAGCCCCAGTCTGATGACTAAAATAAACAGGCTGACCAACGTGTTCATAAGCATCTTTAGAAAATATAGATTTCAAAACAGGAACCATCTCTATAATTCCTGTTAGGAAATCATTAGGATCTTTCTCTTTTTTCATTTCAGGTCCTGTCAACTCAGTAATAGTTCCTGTCGGTAAGCCATTTACCAAGTCCTCACAGTTAGCAATCCGAAAAGTCTGAGCATAGACTTTTTCTGGAAACCGTTTAGCAAATTGTTGATTGCCAACTCGTGGAGAAGCAAAAGCATATAGAGTTGGTGAAAAATTATTTTCTGCAATGTGAAAGGTTGAGAGAGTTGCGAGCGCTGCTCCTAAACTATGTCCTGTTACATATATTTTCTTGTTTTGTCTATCACCTTCTTTAGCTAGTTTATCGAGGAAATGCTGCACGGTCTTATTGATTGATAAATCATCTCCATCAGGTGTAGACTTATAAATATCGTCAAAGCCTTCACTGACTTTTACTATGTCGTTGTCTTTATTGACTTGTCCTTTGATTTCAAAGCATGGGGGAACGAGTTTAAATTTAGCATCCTTAAGCCACTCAAATGGTGATATTGTCCCTCGCAAGACCACAAAGTATGTTTTCTCATTAGTTTGTTCAGACTCCTGCTCAAGAATGAAGCCAAAATTATGATTTTTTTCGATTTCCTTGGCTTTTAATATTTTGATAACTTTGTATTTGTAGAAATCAGTTTTATTGCTGCTTTCTGATGAGTTAATCCAGTATTGAGTAATGGCATTGGCGATCATCTCAGCTTTTCTGGTCAAGATTATATCGCCTTCTTTCAAGTATAATGCTTGTTTTTTACTATTATCATAATCGTTGTAGGCTATTCGCACCAGATTCCCCAGTTCCATTGCTCTGTGGCGATCAAATCCTTCGGGAATCGTCATCTTGTGCACAGGGATATTGATATACTTTTCGCCAGGATTATATAGATTAATTTCTGGCTTTTGGGATGCTATAAGATCAATAGCTTTTTTTAATTCTTCATTGTGATTCTTAAAAAGAAGGGATTCATAAGGATAGCTTCCAAAGATCATTCTGCCTTTGGAATCCGCTAAAAATATGTGGTCTACTTTTTTTGGGTTTGTGAACATTTTAACTACTGTTCCATCTTTTAATGTGCAGAGGGATTTTGCTGTGTCAAAATCTTCAGTATTTCCAATCGGATGCATGTGAGGTTCTTTGACCAATGCTTCAATAATGTTTTGTGATATTGGAGTAATACTAGAAATCTGATCATCAGAATTCCATTTTCTTAAATAATCAAGTGCTTTTTCAGACATTTTTAGCTCCGTATATGATCTAGAACAGTTCCCTAATAATACTGTTAAAGAACTTACTCCAATAAACCCTCCGCTATATTTTAGTATACGCCTTCTTGTGTGATAATTTTTGCTTATGGAATCCTGAAGTGCTTATTGGACAAGACTTTTAGGACTATTTTGCGGATATTCTATCAGTATAGACCTCGTTTCCACACAGAAACCAGAAGAGCCCGAAATTTTTTGTTTACTTAGGTAGCGATCCATTGTGTGATAATTTTTGCTTATGGAATCCTGAAGTGCTTATTGGACAAGACTTTTAGGACTATTTTGCGGATATTCTATCAGTATAGACCTCGTTTCCACACAGAAACCTTGTGTGATAATTTTTGCTTATGGAATCCTGAAGTGCTTATTGGACAAGACTTTTAGGACTATTTTGCGGATATTCTATCAGTATAGACCTCGTTTCCACACAGAAACCAGAAGAGCCCAGGTACTTGAGCTGAACTAGGTAAAGTAGAAACTAAATAAGCTGATAGAACGAGAAAAGTAAATCCAACTTTTTTATATTTCAACATTTTGTTTACTAGAGTTTTACGATTTTATTTTCTAGCGGCACTGATGCAGCTCTGCCAGAGGGCTTCTAAGAAACTAGATTTTTGTTAAGCACATATACTCATTAATCGAAGGCAGTTTCTTTCACCCTGAAGGTGCGAAGCGCGATCAATTGCTAACTATATAATATACGGAAACTTTCCTTATATTACGCTAAATACGCACTTTTAAAAGAATCTTTCCGTATATTACGCTCAAGTGGAATGATCGCAAGAAGTTTTCCGTATAATATTA
>NZ_SFBY01000107.1:0-3799 GCF_007095505.1 Microcystis sp. M_QC_C_20170808_M3Col | reverse complement strand
CTTAAACTAATAAAACGGAGAGCCTATGGCTTTAGAAACTTTCGGAATTTTTGGGTTAGAAGTATGTTGTCTTGGCATCTTGTCTGTTGATTTAGCATAAAGGGTAACGAAGAGCCAGAAATGGAATCAATTCTCAGAAAAGGCGCACCTATGCTTTCATTATTAAGCGATCGCTGGCTCTAGCCAAGAGCTGCCATGGACACAGAACAAATAAACCAATAGTAAAAGCCTTGCTTTGCAAGGCTTTTAGGTGCTTAAATTACAAATGTATGGAAATTTCAGTTTTAATGGTCGCTATCTTAGGTGTTATTTGCCCGGACCAGGGGTGGACAGACTTGACAATCTAGCCATCACAATGCGAAGATGTCTGATGGGAAATTCTTGCTTCACAGGAACCTGCTTTTTGAGACGAGTCCCAACGAGTCTTATAGTCTCCTTGGTCTTGGGGCTATCTAGGGCTTGGTGATAGATTAGGGCATAGGGATAGGTACGAAAGAATGACAGACTTAGTTGATCATTTCAAAGTGCAATCCCTCTCTGAGAAAGGAATTGCACTTTGGGATGTTAGTCACGACTATTGAGAATTGGTATTAGCCATTTTTTCCTGGACTCTAGCCACTATTTTCAGAGATTGCTGTAATGCGGATTTGTTGACATCCGTTTAGGTGGATTGACCGGCCAGAAATTGTCTTTGATAGTCTAAAAACTCGCCATGCCATTCCGCAAAACGCCGCTCCCCATCTCTGACTAAAAATTGGCGGTAGGCTTCCGAGGAAATCCAAGGCTTTGTTGGACGTTGTTGGGCCGAACGAGCTTGGTATTCAGCCGTTGATTGACGGCAGTCGTTGTGATAATTTTGGTGCCATTCGCGATAGCGCCGTTCTCCATCGCGCACGAGGGCTTGGCGATAGGCTTCTGAAGATAGATTCATGGTGTTACTCCTTTTCAAATACCTTGATGGCTTGGCCAGAATTATAACACAATCCGTGAACTACCCAGTGCTGACCTCTCGTCAAGATATGCCCTTGCCCTCAGTTGCCAGGTTTCTTTGCTATCTCAACTGCTGCATTTTGTCCCGCTTTGCGTTGCTACCCTTTAACCAAATTTAGTAGGACCAGCAAAGGTCCATTTGGTATCTTTCCCAAAATCATTACCCAGTATGGATTAGAGCGAATTAGCCAAAATACCTGTAATTCTTACCCGTGAAGCGTCACAAGAGAGATACCAAATAGGTTCTATAGGTGTCTTAAACCTTGTGGCAAAGGGCCACAGCTAACCTCATTCAAGAAGTCTAATTCTTCTTGTTTTTTCTCCTCGGTTAACATTGAAGAAGTTTGACTGTATCCTACTCTTTCTTGTCTTTCGTACCCAGCTTGTGTTCTGACATAGAGAGCTTGATTGTAAACTAATCTTACACAGCCCAAGGTGTGCCGCAATAGCGACTCTTGTTCGGGTGTTGGGTAAAATCGAAACTAATAGGCTTTCTCCACGCCTCACATTCTAGCATATATGGTGTAAATGCGCTAGTATTTAATAGTAAAGCCAACCTGAAACGACGGGGTTTCAGACCAAAATTTTCGATGATGTTGTTTAATTTGATCGTAACCTATTGTAGGTAGAATATACACTTTAGTTATTAATATGGTAATTTTTTTGTCCTGGGGAGCCTGATTGAGCAAAGAAATGCTATATTTCTATTAGCACCCTTGCCAAAATCTCTGGAGAGTTGAGTTACTAATATGGTGAAAATTATCGGTCGTCAATCCTTGGGAAGAAAACCCGTTTACGATATTGGTGTGGAGAAAGATCATAATTTTTTGCTGGGCAACGGGTTAATTGCCTCCAATTGTTTTAATAAATCTCACTCTACCGCTTATGCTTACGTCACCTATCAAACCGCTTATTTAAAAGCTAATTATCCTGTGGAATATATGACAGCGTTACTAACTGCTAGTAGCGATAATCAGGATAAGGTGGAAAAGTATCGAGAAAACTGTCAGAAAATGAATATCGATGTCGAACCTCCCGACATCAATCGATCGCAAAAACATTTTACCCCGATTGGACGCAAAATTCTCTTTGGTTTGTCCGCAGTTAGAAATCTGGGCGAAAATGCGATCGAGGCTATTTTAAAAGCGCGGGAAGCAACAGGAGGAAAGTTTACTTCCTTAGGTGATTTTTGCGAGCGTGTTGATTTGCGATTGGTCAACAAAAGAGCTTTAGAAACGCTAATTTATTGTGGTGCTTTTGATAAAATTCAACCCAATCGCCATCAATTAATTGAAGATTTAGAATTAGTAGTTGCCTGGGCGCAAAAACGCACCAAAGAGAAAGAAAGTGGTCAAATGAATATTTTTGATATGCTAGGAGGTAGCACAGAAAATAAACAAGAATCCGAGTTTGAACAGTCTCCCAGTGCGCCGGCAGTGGAAGATTTTTCCCTACAGGAAAAGTTAAAACTGGAAAAAGAACATTTAGGTTTTTATGTTTCCGAACATCCTTTAAAAGCTTTACAAAGAGCCGCTCAAGTCCTATCTCCTATCAATTTAGCCGACTTAGAAGAACACAAAACCAGAAAAAAAGTTAGTGCAATTGTCCTATTAAATGCCGTTAAGAAAATTCTGACCAAAAAAGGGACTCCCATGGCTTTTTTAACCCTAGAAGATGCCTCCGGACAGTCGGAAGCGGTGGTTTTTTCCGATACCTATGAACGTCTGCAAAAATTATTAGTGGAGGAAGCAACTTTAATGGTGTGGGGAAAAGTTGATCGCCGAGATGATCGGGTACAATTAATTATCGAAGATGCGGAACCGATCGAAACCATTAAAATGGTGATGGTTAATTTATCGATGCAAGATGTCGTCAACCAAAATCGTCAAAATCTTCTTAAAAGTATTCTGCAATCGGGAGACAAACAAAAGGCAAAAGTTCCCGTTATTGCCACCATTGGTGCGGGAACTCAGCGTCAATTTGTGCGTTTAGGACAAAACTATTGGGTAGAGGATGACAATTCGGTGCTAGAGTCTCTGAAAGTTGCGGGTTTTCAGGCTAATTCTGCACCTCTGATTAATCATTAAATGCTAACTGGCAATCACCCAAGAGGGCTTTAGCGATTTTTGTCAATTGTTTTTGATCTAGAGCGAACTAATCAATTAAGTCTCTTGCCAGATAAGGATTTAGTCGATTTATGCCCCCCTATCGAACCATACCAAGTAACGAAGAACCCCCAAGAGCCATGATTGCGCCAATATTGTTCCTGTAAAACCTTCTCGATTTCCTGTTTCGATAATAATTCTCTTTCGACCCACAAATCAAGACAAATATGGATTTTGATCACCTCTTTGACACTATTGCTACTCTTGTCCTCCATCATTCTCCTAGTGGAATGGAAACGGAAATCGATCGCCTGTTACTAGAACGCTTTCAAGAGTTAGGATTAGAAACATGGCAAGATCAAGCGGGAAATGTCATCGGCAAAATTAGAGGACGAGATTCGACCCAAAAAATTGCTATTACTGGTCATAAAGACGAAATTGGTGCTATTATCAAAGCAATTAATCCCGATGGTACTCTGCAAATTCGCCAACTCGGGGGAGCTTTTCCTTGGATTTACGGAGAGGGAGTGGTGGATATTATCGGTGATCAAGAAACCAGATCGGGGATTCTCTCCTTTGGTTCCCGTCATCGAAAATTTTGGGTGGGAAACCCCGCCGTTCTAGGTTGGCTTTACGTTAGAATTAAAAAGACCGTCTCGAAAACCAAGTGGGCGGACAGCACCTTGAAAACTCGGCTTAGGGGG
>NZ_SFBY01000106.1:0-14142 GCF_007095505.1 Microcystis sp. M_QC_C_20170808_M3Col | reverse complement strand
CTGATGTCATTGACCAGGGAATAAAGGGTTTGCCGTTTAATCCTGTAGTGCTTGACCCACTACGAATGACTAAGCTTTCAGACTTTTAAGTAAGTTTGAGTAAGTTTAGTTGAGCGGTAAAATGAGTATAGACGACCACCGCTTATCGATCGCTAATAGTAATTATGCGTGTATTTGTACTACTTTTTAACGCAGGCACAGAAAACGAAGGTATCCACACCATTCAAATGGGAGCTATCAATAAGGTGTTGATGTTTGAATCGGAAGATGATGCCACCCGTTATGCTCTGCTGTTAGAGGCACAGGATTTTCCGACTCCCACGGTAGAGAAAATTGATTCGGAGGAAGTGGCAGAATTTTGTCGCGACGCCGGCTATCAAGCGGAAATGATTGAAGCGGGTATGTTGGTAATTCCCCCCGAAAGCAATGCCGAGGAGTTGGATTGGCAAAAAGAAGAAGTCCCCCCCGCCGAGGAGGAGTTTTCCGAGATTCCCGATGCGGAGTTAGACAGCATCCGTCGTCGTCTAGAAGGACTTTTGTAATCCAGTGATTCAGTCAACAGTAATCAGTAACCGGTGGGTTCACTGAACACTCACCTTATAAGGACAGGCACTCATGCAAGAGGCAAAAGGGGGAATAAATAATCAGTTTTTAATAACCGGATGTAGTATGATAACTGATCACTGAACATGACAACCGTGGGGGAATTGGGCGAAAATTTGGTGGCGGATTGGTTGCAATTACAGCAATGGCATATCCTCCAGCGTCGTTGGCGTAGTGCTGGCGGTGAAATCGATTTAATCGTCTTGTCTAAATCTCAGGCGACTCTCGCTTTCGTCGAGGTTAAAACCCGCAGTGCTGGCAATTGGGATTTAGGGGGCAAATTAGCGATCAATGACCGTAAACAAGGGAAAATTTACCAAGCTGCCCAGATATTTCTCGCCTTTTATCCCCAATGGTCTGATTTAAGCTGTCGCTTCGATGTGGCGTTAGTTAGTTGTCAAAAAAGTTCTCTATTAGCTTTACCTGAGTTTTCCCTTGATTATCCCTGTCAGCTACAGGCAGGTTATCAATTGCAATTACAGGAATATCTCGTGGCGGTTTTCTAAAAACACAATAGGCCCGCCTAGGGAGGCGGGCTTCATCTTGTACAAACGATATGGACTCCTAAAAAATTAACGGACTCAATACAATAGAGGTTTACAGAACCCACAACAGTCTATCTGTCAACTATCAAGATTCCTCAGTTTACCGACTCAGGTGCTGATTACGGCTCACTCCATCTGTCCTATATCGAGCAACAGAGGCGAAACCATACTTTACTTTACAAACTTTGAGAATCTGCGTCCGATTTAGCTGTTGCGTTGATCTAGAGCAGGTGGCACAGGCTCTAGGTCTTTTTGCCTGGAAGGAAGTTGAGTCGCTTCCCTTGTGCCTTATGTCTTTAAGATAACACGTTTGTCAGGACTCGATCGACCTTGTGATTAAAGTTTACACTTATTGATTTTTAGCAAAAATTGCCGTTACAAAACTATATATAGGGTCGGCTGAAAAAGTTTTTCCTAGGGGCAGGGTGTAGGGTGTGGGGTGTGGGGTGTGGGGTTTTACTTTTTAAACAGGATTTAGTATCACTATAAGTGGGAGAGGGTCACAAATAGAAGAGGAACCCAAAAAATGAGTCTAAAACTTTACTTTTTGCGTCATGGCGAAACCACAGCCAGTCAAGCGGGTAGTTTTTGCGGTCGATTAGACTTGCAACTAACCCCGGCCGGCTATGAAATGGCCAAGGATTTCGCTCTTGTCTATCGAGATGTGCCTTGGACAGGGATCTATTCTAGTCCCCTCAAGCGCACCATGGCCACGGCCACCCCTTTAAGCGATCTCTTAGGTATTCCCATCCACAAACGGGAAGGATTAAAAGAGATTGCCTACGGCCAATGGGAGGGAAAAACCGCAGCCGAGGTTAATCGGGAGTTTCATGATGATTATGTGCGCTGGTTAGCAGATCCGGGCTGGAATTCTCCCACAGGGGGCGAAAAAGGCATCGATATCGCTCGCCGCAGTTCGGAAGTATTAGAGGAAATCGACCATAATCACGATGATGGCCATATTTTGATCGTTTCCCATAAAGCAACGATCCGAATCATGTTATGTTCTCTTTTAGGCATTGATATCGGCCGTTATCGCGATCGAATTGCCATGCCCGTGGCCTCGGTGACGATCGTCGAATTAGCCGAACACGGTCCCCTCTTTCAAGTCATCGGCGATCGCTCTCACCTCCGCAATGACCTGCGCTCGCGAGCGGGAACCTAACCAGTCAACAGTAACCAGGAAAGCTCCGGATTTGGTCTCCTGAAAAACTATGTGCTTGATGTTATATTTTCTACGACACGGACAAACGGCCTATAGCAAAACGGGAGGATACTGTGGTACTCCAGAAAATGACCCCGGTTTGACTGCCGAAGGCATCGAAATGGCCGAGGAATTCGCCGATGTCTATCGTTCTCTACCTTGGCGTGCGGCCTACGTCAGTCCCCTACAAAGAGCTATTCAAACCGCTAAACCCCTCTGTGAAGCGGTGGGACTGAAATTAGAAATCCGCCAGGGATTACAAGAGATCGGTTATGGTCTTTGGGAAGGTATGCACCCCAACGATATTGACGATCAATATCATGATCTCTATGTACGCTGGTTGACGGATCCGGCTTGGAATGCCCCCCCCAACGGAGAAAGGGGGATCGATATCGCCCGTCGTTCGGCGGCCGTTTTGGAGGAAATCGAACACACCCACAGTGATGGCAATATCCTGATTGTTTCCCACAAGGCCACCATCCGGATCATGCTCTGTAGTCTGATGGGTATCGATGTGGGCCGTTATCGCGATCGGTTTGAAATGCCCGTGGCCGCTGTCAGTATCGTCGAATTAGGCAGTCGTGGCCCGCTTTTCCATGGCATCAGTTTACGTTCCCACCTCAGTGAGTACCTGCGTTCTCTCCCCTGCACCTAATCAGTGATCAGTGATCAGATGTGAGTTTTCATGCTCAATCCAGTTATTAAAAACTGATTATCTATTCCCTCTTTTGCCTTTTGCCTCTTGCCTTTTGCCTCCCCTGATATGTAGCCTATACTCAACGGATTTAGTATTACTTCCCACTTGATCATTCAATCCAAGCTTTTGGGGGGTTCTACCCCCCAAACCCCCCGTTGGGGGCGTGGCGCCGCCCCCAAACCCCCCGCGCATTAGTTTTTCGGTGAGATGCTTACACGCAGCTGCTGACACATCTGTAATCATTTAAGAGTCACTCCACTTGCAGGAGTGCCTCTCCTGATATTTAGCCTATACTCAACGGATTTAGTATCAGGTCACTGATTACTGTTTACTGTTTACTGATCACTGAAAATACTCCCCACTCCCCATTTATGCCCAAAATCCATCAGTTTGAACTATTACCTTCCACTAATACTAAAGCTTGGCAATTATTAGAATCGGGGGAAAATCCGCCTTTTGTGGTGATTGCTAGTCAACAAAGTGCCGGGAGGGGACAATGGGGACGGGAGTGGATTTCTGAACAGGGAGGATTATATTTATCTTTGGCGTTAAATCTTGATTTAGAGGTGGATAAATCTGCCCATCTCGTTCTCGCTACAGTTTGGGGCATCGCTCATCAGCTGAATTGTCAAGAAATACCCGTTAAAATCAAATGGCCGAACGATTTGGTATTATTAGGGCGCAAACTAGGGGGAATTAACCTAGAAACCCGTATTCAAGGCCAAAACATCCCAGAAGCAGTCATCGGAGTCGGCATCAATTGGGCTAATCCCGTCCCCCCCACGGGCATTAATTTACAAGCTTTGGCTGGCAATAAAATCACCTCGATCGCTCAATTAACCGATGTCATCAGCGAAGCTATCCTATACGGCTATGAATATTACTGTAATTACGGTATAAAAGACCTATTAGCCTCCTATTTAGGACTTTTTGCCAATTTTGGTCAAAAGATAGTTTTCGAGGGCTATCAGGGCATAATAACGGGGGTAAGCGATCGAGGGGAATTAAAAGTTAAACTCACCTCGGACAATGCCAGTAGCGAAATCTATCTACCGGCGGGTAGGGTCAGTCTCGGCTATAATTGAGTCTAAATATTTTTTTGACTAAACTGTGAGAAGTGAGGCCGCCCTATGTATCCTTCATCGGTGATATTGAAACTTTTTCTAGGAAAATCCTTAAAAAAGAAGCTGAGTTTATGCAGTGGTCTCGGTTTAGTAATCAGCGGTCTGATTACTCTTGCTCCCAATGCGATCGCTAATTCTGAAACTGGCAGCGAAACCCCGGTAGTGGAAAATGCCGCCCCGACTCTGAAAGCCCCCGTTATCAAAGAAAATACTAATCCCGCCCCCCGTCTGGCTATCCCCGAAAACCATCAAACCGATATGCCTACCCTTGCCCCCCGGGCCGGCGGTAAAAATAATTTTATCGATACCAGAAACTTTAACCCCCCCAGTTCCGTTGTCGTCACCGAGCGCCGCAGTGGTTGCCAAACCATCGCCCAAAATGGTCAACTGGTAGGAGGTAGCTGTAATCTGGCGGCCCGGGCCTCCCGTCGTCAGCCGGTCAGCACTGTGGCCAAACCCTTACCCCCGGTTAATCTGGCCCGGGTACGTGTCAATCCTAATCCAGCCGTGCGGGTAGGACGGCAGCCCCGAAATCAGCCGGTTATCGCTAATAATTCCCTGCGTCGTTATGCCCCCACTCTCGTGGCTTCTAGCGCCCCGGTACGTCTGGCCGCCCCGACGGTGATTGCCAGTCAGGTGGTAGCCCTCAATCCCCCGGAATGGAATGGCGTAAAATTAGCTTTGGCCCCGGTGACTCGCGCAGAAGTGGAAGCAATCAGCGAAGCGACCACCTATGAGCGCGCCACCCGTTTAAGTCCCACGGATTCTAACCAAACTCAACGCACCGATTTAATCTTTCCCCTCGCCCTTCCCGCCCAAATTACCTCGGTTTTCGGGTGGCGAAATCATCCGGTCAGCGGGAATCGGGCCATGCACGCGGGTACTGATTTAGGCGCACCAATGGGAACACCTGTATTAGCCGCCTACGCGGGGGAAGTGGCCACCGCCGACTGGTTAGGAGGTTACGGATTAACGGTGATTTTACGTCACCTCGATGGTAGTCAAGAATCTCGTTATGCCCACCTTTCGGAAATTACCGTCAAACCGGGAGAATGGGTGGAACAGGGCGCAGTTATCGGTCGCGTGGGTAGTACGGGACTTTCTACCGGTCCCCACCTACACTTTGAATGGCGACACCTAACCGAACAGGGTTGGACCGCCGTAGATGCCGGTTTACATCTAGAATTAGCCCTCGATAATCTGGTGCAGAGAATGCAAATGGCCGCAGCCACTGACTCTAATCAGAATTGATTGGTCCTGGCTGACAACTATAGCAGTTTTTGGAGCTTAAAAACGCATCGTTGAGCTTTTGCCCAATTGATGCGTTTTCATACATTTGCAGTCTTAAGTAGTTGGACAAAAATAAAGTTAACTGTGGGGTAAGGAGTCAGGAGTCAGGAGTCAGGAGACGGGAGACGGGAGACAGGAGACAGGAGACGGGAGACGGAATACACGCTAAGATACAAATAATAAACTTGAGAGAAGCACTTGATTAAATATGACTCTAACTGACGTTGAAGTAAATCCCTCGACTCCAGAAGATTTTTTAGATTCTGAAACATTAGTACAGGTCGATTTAATGCAGCAAAAGATTCAACAATATTTACAAACCCTATCAGTAGAAAATTTAAAGATGATTCTAGAATTTGCCGCTTATTTGTCAGATAAAGAAAGTGAAAAGGCAACGCAAGAAATTAGAGCAATCCCGAATATTATGGAACATTTGAAAGAAGCTGAAATGGATTTACAATCAGGTTGCCTCATTGATTGGGAAAGCTGAGATGACTTATAAAGTCCGTTTGACAGCTAAAGCAAATAAAGTTTATTCTGAAGCGGATCCAATCTTAAAAAAGAAGATTGCTAAGTGTTTAAAACTACTTCAAGAAACACCGAAAAATTACCCTCAAATTAAAGCATTAAAGGGAGAATTTGCTGGGAAGTATCGCTTCCGCGTTGGAGACTATCGGGTTATCTATACCGTTGATGATAGTCAGTCTCAAGTTATCGTCTTGCTGATTGAACATCGCAGTCAAGCTTACCGCCAATAAATAGGGTTTGCTGAAAAAGTTTATTGTTGAAGTCAGTCAGGAAGCGGGAGTTTCAGGCTTTGTTGTCCTCTTTTTGCACTAATTTGTGTTCTATAAAAATGGTAATGCAAGGTTTTTGAGGCTCCCAATCCTCATAGTGTTAATATTCGCTAATCTCATCTAATTGGAAAGGCAAGATTTGAGAAAAAAAGTAGAAGTTAAGGAACGCGGAGCATTCGGTCTTCGATTTCTTGCCAAACGGTAGGGGAAATATTAACAGCCACTTTTTGGCAGTCGAGAATCAGGCGATTAATATAAAAATAATGCTCGTCTATTTCGTAAGTTTCCTCGGTGGATAAATTAAGTAATTCAGTCGTTAAATTAAAAGCAGTATTCCACATTTTAAATAATTGATCAGCAAATTCTAGATGTTCTTTTTTAGTTGCTTTATCATCAGGAATAATTTGTTTTAAAGCTTCTAAATCAGCGATTAATTGGGAAAAATTAACCTTAGAAATAATTCGATCCCGAGCAAATAAGTTAACTAACTTGACATAATCAATGACGTTGTCGATAAAGAGAGTCCTGAAGATGCCGTCGGTGATCTCGGGGGCGTAGGCGCGGGCGATGACGTGGATGATCTCGGGGACGTAGACGATGGGGACGACGTTGACGATGACGAGCAAATTGGCGATCGCTCTTCTTCCTACAGGTTTAATCGGACTATCAACAGAATCTTTAGTCATCTCATCTGCCCATTGCAAAATCGGCACTAATTTTTGACCAAGGGGCGTTTTAAGATAATTATGGGCTTCTTTCTCCATTGCTAATAACAAATTATCGGCTTTCCCTCGCATCAAACCCGCCACTAACAAAAAGACCTCTTGCCAACGAGTTTCTGTTACATAATTCTTAACTGCTTCTTCAATCAAATCATTGTCATAGATATACTGAGCCGTGAGGTATTCCTGAAGGGTTAAATGAGAAAAAGAATAGATATCTCTCGCCCGCTCTACTAAAATTCCCTGTTCAATTTCAATGGTTTTTAATACTTTTTCGCCGTCTAAATGTTGCGGAGCATTTAAGTTTTGTTTAAGGTGATCTTTAATTTGCTTAACAATTTCTCGTTTTTCTAGAAAAAGTTTATCTGCTACAAAATTCTGATAAGCGACTTCAGATAGCAAAATTTCTTCTTGCTCAATACTGAGATTTTCATAAACTAAACCGCGATTAGGTAAACGTTTTTCGGCTGACCATTTTTCCAATAAAATTCGTAACGCATCTTGATAAAGGCGACTGCGATTTGTGGGAAACGATTGATTTTCATCATAAACCAAACACAAAAAAGTCAACAATAACGGTGTATGGGCTAACTCTTTTGCACTTTTATACTCCTCCTTTTGCAACAGTTCCCAACAATTTTTAGCTGTCTCATTTTTGCAATCTAATTCGGAACTAAACCAATGTTCAATAAAACTTTGAATTTGCTGATCATCAAATTCGACAATTTCAATATCGGTAAATCGTTGAAGATGAGTTCTAGCAGCAGTGCGACAGGAGAGAATAAAACGATTTTTATAATGCCTATCTACAAAATCTTTAATTTTCTCGATTACATTATTCACATTAGCTGTTGGCACTTCATCCAAACCATCTAATAAAATTAGTAATTCCCCTTTTTCTAGTTTATTGCTAATATTTTTTTCCACATTGGGAAAACCACAAATTTTAAACTCCTCTTCAATTAATGCCTGAATATTAATCTCGTTTTCTTTAAAGTTTTTCAACTCCAGTAAAACAGGTGTTAGAGAATGCTGATAACTGTCTTTATTTCCCTTGAGAGCTTCTAGCCCAACTTTTCGCAAAAATGTAGATTTACCAATACCGGGATCACCAAGTACCATTAAATATTGTTCTTGATTAGCCAAAAGTAAACCATCTTTTTTACCATCATCCCTAAAGTTAAACCGTCGCTGCTTACTCTGACGATATTTATTTTCTAAATTTTCATCATAATAATACCTGACTAAATTTCCCAAACATTTGACATTAATATAAATTGACTCCAAATCCATCGGCTTAGACATTTTTAAAACCTTAATCATGCCGTGCCGATCCCAGTAACGTTGAGTATATTCCCGCAAAAAAAGATACTTTCCCTCTCTAATAAGCTGCCCGACATCTTTATTCAATAACTCATTTTTATTAATACCCTCCCACCCCGATTTAATCATTTGGCCAATAAAATTATTAGTCAATGCTGTTACAATGGTTGTTTCAATTCCTGTCATAACTTAACCCCTGTAAATCCTCTGAAGCTTAGTATAAGCCAGAAAGCGGGTTTCTCAACAACCCAGAAACCCGCTTTCTCATCAACAACCCAGAAAGCGGGTTTCTCATCAACCCAGAAACCCACTTTCTTTAAGAAAGCGGGTTTCTAATCCTTAAGCCGCTAAACTGGGAATAGCTGCTTGTCCTTGGCTCTCATTTCTCAGATTGTCAAATAATGCAAATTTATCTTGACTATAGTGCTACTACCCCCACTCATCCCCAAGTGATCGAGCGGGTTGCCACTATTCTCCAGCATCATTGGGGCAACCCCTCCAGTTTACACACTTGGGGACAGGATACGGCGACAGTCATCGAAATGGCCAGAGAACAGGTAGCAGGGTTAATTAATGCCAATTCAGACCAGATTATCTTCACTTCTGGCGGTACGGCTATCAAGCTAAAATTGATCAGCCCCCCTGGTAAACCGCCCAAGGCTGCTTCTAATGTTAAACCGAGGCCAAATCAGGACAAGGAGAAAAAATAAAAATTCTTGGGTGGGAAATGTGGCCGCATCTCATAATCCACTGATTATCTATTCCCCCTTTTACCTGTTCCCTGTTCCCTATTCTAACTGATAACTGATCACCGATTACTGATAACTGAATATGGCTTATTCTCGCATTAAAAAACTAGCAAATTATCTACGTCCCCATTGGCAAATAGTAACTGGGGGGGTAGTTGCTCTGCTTATTGTTAATCTTTTGGGTGTTTATATACCGCTTTTAATCCGGGATAGCATCGATGATCTGAGTAAATCCTTTGACTTTCAAAAAATCATTTATTATCTGATTTTAATTGTCGCTTTAGCCTCGATTATGTGGTTTATCCGCATGATTTCCAGAGTATTGTTATTCGGTATCGGTCGTCAGGTAGAGTTCGAGCTTAAACAAAAAATCTTTCAGCATTTATTAACCCTTGAACCTGCCTATTTTTCTCGGCAAACTTCAGGAGATTTAATCAACCGTGCCACTAGCGATGTGGATAATATCCGTCGTCTGGTGGGTTTTGCTTTGCTCAGTTTGGCTAATACTTTTTTTGCCTATGGGTTAACTTTGCCTGTAATGTTAGCGATTCATATTCCCCTTTCAATCGCCGCTATTTCTGTCTATCCTTTGATGTTAATTGCGGTGCAGTTATTTAGTGGTCGTCTGCAGCGGCAACAGAAAAAAGTACAAGAAAAACTCTCGCATCTGAGCGATTTAATTCAAGAGGATATGAGTGGTATTACTCTGATTAAAATTTATGCCCAAGAAGGTAACGAGCGCCGAGCATTTAAGCAAAGAAATCGCGAATTATTACAGGCTAATTTAGATTTAGTCCAGACTCGTAATTTTCTTTTTCCCCTGATTGAAGCTTTGGCCTATGTCAGTTTATTGGCGTTGCTTGCTCTCGGTACTAGACAAATTATAGCGGGTAATATCACCATTGGGGACTTTATTGCTCTGTTAATTTTGGCAGAAAGATTAGTTTTTCCCACTGCTTTATTAGGTTTCACTATTACTGCCTACCAACAGGGAGAAGTGAGTATAGATCGCCTGGAAACTATCCTATTAGCCGAGGCTAAAATTAAAGACAATGCCGATTGTATTCACTTAAAAAATATTCAAGGAAAAATTACCGCCAAAGCCTTGACTTTTTTCTATCCTGATGCTAAGGAACCCGCCTTAAAATCTCTTTCTTTTACCATTAATCCGGGGGAAACGGTAGCGGTCGTCGGTGCGATCAGATCGGGAAAATCTACCCTTGCTAACGCTATTCCCCGTCTTTTGAATATTGCCGAGGGACAGTTATTTATTGATAATCAAGATGTCACTCAAATTGCCCTGGAAGAGCTGCGAAAAGCGATCGCTTATGTTCCCCAAGAAAGTTTTTTATTTAGTACCACTATTGAAGATAATATCCGTTATGGCGATCCGCTGCTGAATTTTTCGGCAGTGGAATCGGCGGCCAAACAAGCGAGAATTCAGGAGGAAATCGAGAATTTCCCGCAAAAATACGGAACTTTAGTGGGAGAACGTGGGATTACTCTTTCCGGTGGTCAACGTCAACGGGCCTCTTTAGCGCGCGCTTTAGCCATCCAAGCACCGATTTTAATCCTTGATGATGCCCTATCTAGCGTCGATAATCAAACGGCTACAGCTATTTTGGAAAATATCAGCCAAGAAAGCCAAAAAACCGTGATTTTTATCTCCCATCAATTATCGGCCGCTGCCACTGCCGATCGCATTTTTGTCATGGATCGCGGAGAAATTGTCCAGATAGGAACCCACGAGGAGTTAATCGCAGTCCCCGGAGTCTATCAAAATCTCTGGCAACAGCAGCAGTTAGAGTCTAAGGTTTTACAGTAGCTGATAGAATAGGGAATCTGCCAGTTATTGCCAGTGAGTAGGAGAATTTAAGAATGATTTAATGGCTATTTTGTCGATTTAATGGCAGCAAAAGCCAATAATCTCACTCAACACTTTATAAAAATTTCTAACCAATTTTTGTGTTATCTTGATTTCTCGTGGCACAGGTAATGTGCTAAAAACCGAATAGAAGTCCACTTGAACCGAGAAATTCATGCTTAAAAATCTGAGTAAAACCGCTCTTTTAGCCACTGCTACCCTGATCGGTGTCCCTAGCGTCTTCATTCAGCCGACAATTGCCCAAATGCCTACTCTAGGAGATGGTATCATATGTACGGCAACTGGCAAAACCGCCCAAGGAGTAAAACTATATGTTTATACTTCTGAAATTGATGACGACTCAATCAACAAAAAAGAACCGGTGACACTGACAATGGTTTCCCCGGTTAGTGATGTGGTGGAAGGGCAAATTTTGGTAGTTAACAAAGACGATAACACCGTGACGATTGATAATTTTGCTGCCGCAACTCCCCCGGAAATGCAGCCAATAGGATTAGCTGTCACTACCTATCAAGGTAGAAATACTTTTAGTGGAAAAAGTCAAGCAGGAACACCGGTTAGTTTTACCCTAGAAAACAATCTTCGCACCATTAAAGTTAAGCATGGTGGTGATTCTTTCACGGGAGTTTGTCACTAAAATTACCCTAAGAGCGGTTAACAGTTTTGTTAGTCCTCTTTAACTTGAGCATCTCAAAAGCTGGATGTTATATTAATCCAGCTTTTTTAATTATAATTAGTTATCTTTTAGCGACAATGAACAAGGAGCAACTTTTAACCGAACCTTTTTTACAATTACCGACCGAAACATCAATAAAAGTGGTTTGGTTTACGGAATTTTTTGGCACTCGTCATCAGCTGCGCTACGGGGAAAAACTAGAGAAAATTGCCCTCGCTCAAACTAGCAAATTAACTAGAGTTAGAGAAGATGCCAAATCGAGAACCCTTGAAGCTTATCAATCTTTAACCGATCGAGAAATCTGGCGACATCAGGCCGAAATTACTGATTTAAAGCCTGGTGAAAGGATTCCCTATCAAGTCACCAGTTTTCAGGAAAATACAGCGATTAGAAGTGATCTTTATACCCTTACCCCAACACCAAAAAAAGGAACTAATCTCAAAATTCTGCTCACTTCCGATCATCAATTAATGCCGATGACTGCCGCTAATTTGCAAAAAGTTAGCGAAACTATTGGACAGGTAGATGCGGTTTTTTTAGCCGGAGATTTAGTTAATATACCCGATCGAGCGTCGGAATGGTTTGATGATAGTCGCGGTGGGTCATTTTTTCCCTGTTTACAAGGTCGTGCTAATTATACTCTCACAAAAAATGGCATTCAAACTATTTATAAAGGAGGTGAAATTATTCAAAATGCACCCTTATTTCCTGCTATTGGTAATCATGAAGTTATGGGCAGATTTTCTACTTCCAGAGGTTTAAATGAACAGTTTGAAGATTCTATTCCTCACTTTATTGCTAAAAAACTAGCAGAGGATACAGCAGCAATTAATGAAAACTGGTTAAAAAATAAGGCTTTCAACACAGAAACCTACGAAGAAATTTTTTCTTTGCCTCAAAATAAATATTATTCTCTAACTTTTGGTGATATTCGTTTAGTGGTTTTATATGTTACTAATATCTGGAGAAATCCCAATTTAGAAGCCAGTGCAAGGGGAAGATATTACGAAAATCAAAGAGATTTAGATAGACCCGATCGATGGGGTTACGGTCAGCATATTTTTGAGCCAATTGCTCAGGGTAGTCCTCAATATCAATGGTTAGAAAAAGAGTTAAATAGTCGAGAATTTCAAGAGGCTAAATATAAAGTAGTTATGTTTCATCATCCTCCCCATACCCTAGGAGGAAATATCGTTCCACCCTACACCGATCCCCTACCGACAATTCAAGAGGATGCCACGGGAAAAGTTACATCAGTACGCTATGATTATCCCCAAGAAAATGATTATATTATTCGCGATCTAATTCCTTTATTAGAATCGGCCAAGGTTAATTTGGTTTTCTATGGTCATTCTCATTTATGGAATCGTTTTCTTAGTCCTAACGGCACTAATTTTCTCGAATCTTCTAACGTAGGTAATAGTTATGGTGCTTATTTAGGTGATAAAAAACGTCCTGTACCTCTCGATAGAAATTATGCAGCCATCGGTAATCCTAATGGATTAGCAGCAATTATCCCGAATATTGCCCCTCTAGTGGATTGGGTTAATCAACCTTTACCCTATATTGCCAGTAATGATGTAACGGTTTTTAGCATTTTAGATACAGAAAAAGGAACCGTGAGCAGTTATCGTTTTGATACTCGTTATCCTGACTCCGAAGTAATTAAATTTGATGAATTTGACCTTTTTAGCATAGGTGAAATATAATAAAGTCAAAGAGTGCCGGTTAAATAGATTCTCTTGGGGTTAATTCTATGACTACTGTTACTAGCAATGATATTCAAGAATTGAAAGACTTACTTTCGGCAATGCGACAGGAAAACCGCGAGCAGATGATTTCCCTGCGAGAAGAAACCCGCAAGCAAATTGATACGCTAAAGGAAGATAATCGCAAACAACTAGAAACCCTGAGAGAAGAAAATAACCAGCAATTTATTAACCTACACAAAGAAATCACGGAAGTCAAAATTATCACGGCTAAAATTGAAGGAACAATTCAATCCCAAGCAATATTAACCCAAAAAATTCCTGATTTAATCGAGAAAGTTGGGGAATTAAAAAACTGGAAACAAATAGCTATTGTCGCTATCACTGCTTTTACCAGTGCCACAATTACTTGGTTTATTCGAGGAGGAAATTTAAAACCTTAAAGTCTGGCATTTTTCTCAATTCCTAATTGGTGCATTTGCAGAATAATCGGTTTCAGGGTTTCTCCGAAAGCGGTTAAAGAATGGTCGATTCGCCACCGCCTTTGCAGTCCCCCAGTTAACTTATGCCACAGGATAAATGTATAGGCACAAAACACCAAGATAAAATAAAGTGGTGTAATCGGTTATAAATCACTCCGAAGGCATTATTGGTCATTTGAGTTAGATTTTTCCTTTCACTTTCCCCTAATAATCCTCCTAAATAGGGTCTGCTGAATAAAGCTAAAAACCTTACAGGAAAGGGCTTTTAGCTTGATTGAGAGTCGCTCAGGTGCCCCTGAATCTGCTAAAATTACTCAAAACCCTTGCATCTTCTCT
>NZ_SFBY01000105.1:0-6326 GCF_007095505.1 Microcystis sp. M_QC_C_20170808_M3Col | reverse complement strand
CTAGATCCAATAAACGCTTGGGGAGAGAATACCTCTACTTTTTCAGAAGCAATTCTGTCTAAGCAAGTAATCTCTGTGAACCAAGAATCCCCGTCTCTTTAGAGCGGGGAGTGTCAAATGATCGGGATGAAGCTGTGGTGCAATAGATTTTCGAGAGGGAGCTAAAACGAGGATCGGGGTATATATCCTCCGGTTATAATGAAATCTGGGAAAATGACACCGCCGCATCCCGAAAACTCTCACCCCTTGCCGGGTATAATCGATCGCAGGAAAAATTTTATGAGTAAATTTGTCTTTGTCACCGGGGGAGTCGTCTCCAGTATTGGGAAAGGAATTGTCGCCGCTAGTTTAGGAAGATTGTTGAAAAGTCGGGATTATTCCGTCTCAATTCTGAAATTAGACCCCTATATCAACGTGGATCCGGGTACGATGAGTCCTTTTCAACACGGAGAGGTATTTGTCACCGATGATGGGGCCGAAACCGACCTCGACCTTGGCCACTACGAACGTTTTACCGATACGGAACTCTCCCGTCTCAATAGCGTGACTACTGGCTCGATTTATCAAGCGGTATTGAATAAAGAGCGCCGTGGTGCTTATATGGGGGGAACTGTGCAGGTAATTCCCCATATTACCAACGAAATCAAGGAAAGGATTCTTCGGGTGGCCAAAGATACCAACCCCGATATTGTCATCACAGAAATTGGTGGTACGGTGGGAGATATCGAATCTTTGCCTTTTTTAGAAGCAATTAGACAATTTAGGAAGGATGTGGGTCGAAATAACGTAGTTTATATGCACGTTACCCTAATTCCTTGGATTCCGGCCGCCAAGGAGATGAAAACTAAACCGACGCAACACTCGGTCAAGGAATTAAGATCGATCGGCATTCAACCGGATGTGTTAGTCTGTCGTTGTCATCTACCCCTACAACCGGGGTTAAAAGAAAAACTCTCAGCTTTCTGTGATGTGCCGGTGGAATCGGTGATTACCGCTCAGGATGCCAGCAGTATCTACGAAGTTCCCCTCAATCTGGAAAAAGAGGGATTAGCGCAACAAACCCTAGAATTATTAAACCTGGATCCCCGATACCCCCATCTGGAGGAGTGGGAAAATCTCATCCGACAGATGCAATCCCCCGGTCAAAAATTAGAGATAGCTATCGTTGGTAAATACGTGCAGTTGGGGGATGCTTATCTCTCGGTGGTGGAGGCCCTCAAACACGCTGCTATTGCCCTTGATAGCGAGATAGAATTGCGTTGGGTAAGTGCCGAAGATGTGGATAATGATTCGGCCGAAGCTCATTTAAGCGGTGTTGACGGTATTGTTGTACCCGGTGGTTTTGGTATTAGGGGTGTGGATGGCAAAATTAAGGCGATCGAGTATGCTAGGGTCAATAATATTCCTTTCTTGGGTCTCTGTTTAGGGATGCAGTGTTCGATTATCGAATGGGGTCGCAATGTGGCCCGATTAGAAAGGGCCAATAGTTCCGAATTTGAAGAAGATACACCGAATCCGGTGATTAATTTACTGCCAGAACAGGCAGATGTGGTAGATTTAGGGGGAACAATGCGCTTAGGTCTCTATCCCTGTCGTTTAAATCCCGATAGTCTGGCTTTCTCCCTCTACGGTCAAGAGGTTATCTATGAGCGCCATCGTCACCGTTACGAGTTCAATAATGCCTATCGTAGTCTCTTTTTCGAGACTGGTTATCTGGTGAGTGGCACTTCTCCTGATGGTCGTTTGGTGGAAATTATCGAACTACCAAAACATCCTTTCTTTATTGCTACCCAATTTCACCCCGAATTTCGCTCCCGTCCCAATAAAGCTCATCCTCTCTTTTATGGTTTCATGAAAGCGGCCCTCAAGGGTAGAGAGCAAAAGTTCTTCCTGAGTAGTCAGCATTCAGCTATTGGTTAGGATTTGCTGGTCTGATTGGCTCAAAATCGGTTTTTTTGGGGGGAAACCCCCGAAAATTTGTCATCTTAACCCCAGTTCGGCCTAGGGTTTTCCGAATTGACGTTGATAAACCACTTCTTCCTTGCCAGATTCCAGTTTAATATCCGAGCGAGGATAGGCCACACATAACAAAGCATAGCCTTCTTTTTGCAGGTCGGGGGATAATCCCATGCCATCACTTTGTTCGACGCTACCCTGGGAAAGTTGAGCGGCACAGGTAGTACATACGCCCGCATTGCAAGAACTGGGTAAGTCGATTCCCGCATCGTAGGCCGCTTGTAGTATAGTTTGATCTTCCCTAACTTCGATCGTTTGTGTTGTTCCTAAATGGGAAATTTCTACTTTGTAGGTTGTGGTCATAGCTAATGAATGATGCTTTGAACTTCACCTATTTTATCATTCTAGATTGCGGATATAGGAGACAGGGGGAAATCTTTACCTAATCAGATTTTCACCGGTCGGCAGGCCAATTCAGACTTGAATTAGCCTATTAAAACGCTGGAACCCATGATGTTCTCAATAATCGAGATACTTCGAACAGTATCTTTTGAAATATCCCCAAAAACTATATGTAACACATCTATTCTGTTAGTTGGATTTCCCGTGTGATTTTCATTGGCTACTCCTTTATCAATTTCAAACTTAACCCAAACTCCCTTTAAGCGAATTTCTTCAAGAACTTTATCAACAGTAGCTTGACGGCCTAGTTTTGGTTCTAATTGTGCTTTAACCAAAGGATAGGAATTAGCAAAAAGTTTTGACAATCCTAATAAGGAAGTAATTAATAGATTATGGGAGTTAAGTCGTTTCATGGTTTTGTCCTCTGAGAAAACTTAACTAGGGTATGCTGAAAAACTTTTTCAGCATACCCTAATTAATGGGACAGTTTTTGAGAATATCTATGATCTGATTAAAATAAGTCTCAATTAACAAATTCTACCCCTTGAACTATCTTCTTTTGAGTTTGTAAATGGTTGAACATTCGAGATTCTCCTATCCACTCATCAAAATCAAAACTATGGGTTAATTCATCGTTATTAAACTTTTGTATAAATGCTGCCGTTGATAAATGATATTGATTTTCAAATTCTTGTGGACGTTCTTCTGTTCTTTTAATTCCTACTTCAATACTGTACAATCTTTCAGATAAAGCACTCTCAATAATTTGTTTAAGAGAGTCAGGAAATTGTGAACGTATTCTTAATTCAGTCATTAAATTTTATTCTCCTCAAAATCTGAGCAAAATTTTAGGCATGATTCAAGATAGAGTCTCTTGAGCAATTTGTTTAACTATCATTATATCAATCATGGTTGTTTTCTTGAATATGTTTGAGTTTAATTAAAGTTTGTTAGCAGTTGAGTTGACGTTGAAAAAGTGACTGTTGGTTGTGTTGGGTTTCGTGCCTTTCCTCAACTCAACCTACAAGAGCAGCGATCGCACTACATAAATTATAATTTAATGCTCAGGGATTGGGGTTTTATAATTCCAGCGTCTATCTTCTATATGTTAACAATTTCATTAGGGTGAATAATCTGAATGTCAGGAATTTTAATAAAGTCATCTGGATTAAAAGTCAATAAATGAGTTAATTTCTGGGTTTTCATGACAGCTATTAAGCGAATATCATGAGTTCTTTTTCCCTTAATATTATAAGTATTCGCTAGATTATGCCAATAAAAGAAAATTTCGGATGTTTCTTCTATCCAAGAAAAACGATTAATTAATTGATTGACTTCATCACTGGTTTGCTTAACACTCCATCCTAAACCATTTACTTCTATTGGTCGTGTTGCGACTACCCAAAATTCAATCAATACTTGAGAGGTAATATAGCAATCATGACCACTTTTCAATAAATTGGAGACAGCTTTAATGGCCAGTAAATGACTAGAAGAATCTGGATCACTTCCTCGCAGTAAAATATTAGTATCGAGTAAATATTTAGCCATTAATCCTCGTAAATACTATCACGATGTAGGGCTTCATCCGGTAGACTGAATCCTCTTTTTTGATGACTCATTGCCCATTCTTCCCATCTCTTGGCTTTTTCTTGTGGAGAAATATAGCTATTATCAATTTTTAAATTATTTGTTTTTTTTAGGAGTTTCATAAATGTTAATACTTGCTCTTGACCAGATTCATCTAATGTTCGCCATGTTTCTAGTAAAATTTCTTCGGTAGTCATTTTTATTTCCTCATCAAGTTGTTAAGTAGAATTACATTTGAGAAAACTTAATTAAATTGAAACATTTTTGTTGGCAGTTGAGTTGAAGTTAAAAAAAGTAATCGTTGGTTGTGTTGGGTTTCGTTCCTCAACCCAACCTACAAGATCAGCGATCGCACTTCCGATTTTATCACTCAATCCATGACTTTGGGGGGTTCTACCCCCCAAACCCCGAAGCGCATTAGTTTTTCGGTGGGATGCTTACAGACAGCTGCTGATATATTTGTAATAATTTAAGAGTCACTGATAATTGCTGATTGTCCGTATTTCTGCAAAGGTGAGATGCAGCCTGGAGAAATCTTTACCTAATCAGATTTTCACCGGTCGGCATATAATTGATTGTCATGAAAGATGATAAAATCCTCAAAATAAGTAACTTTTTCTGGCAATTTGTCCTGTAGTTAAAACAAACAAAAGAGAGAAATAAATTCTCTCTTTTGCTCATGAAAATTATGCCAATTTTTCGATAACCGAGGGGAAGTTATTCTACTTGTAATTGGCTCTTGTGTCTTTAACCGCCGCCCAAAAAAATAGGGCTGTTAGTGGCACACTTGCAGCTAGAATTAAGCCAGTGGTGGTATTGCCTAAATCCGGTTCTCCCGAACTAATTTCAAAGACACAACCCACACCAGCGATCGCTGCAATACAGGATAATAACAATAAAACGCCGCTTTTCGGGGTCATCTTCACTCCTCACCTAAATTAACTAATGCCTTTATTTTGTCACTTTCTCAACAGGTTTCACCGCTTGCACGGAAAAACCGTGTTTTTTTAATTCTTCATTGAGTGCCAAATCGTTATCTACTCTATCGACGAACATGACACCATTAAGATGATCCATTTCGTGTTGAATTACCCGCGCTAGTAAACCGTTAGCTTGCAGTTTTCGCGGTTTCCCCTGTTCATCTTTATAACTCACTTCGATCGATTGGGGACGGATGACATCTAAAAACACATCGGGAATACTCAAACAACCTTCTTCCGCTTTGCACAATTCCCGACTATAACCGATAATTTGGGGATTAATCAGAATTAGGGGCGTATTTTCGGGTTTATCGGGTTCACAATCGATGACAATCAATTGTTTATTGACTGCCACTTGGGGAGCTGCTAACCCGATACCATTGGAACTATACATAGTTTGCAGCATTTCTCTGGCTAATTGACGAATGCTGTCATCGACTTTAGTAATCCGCTTGGCCGGTTGACGCAAGACTCGATCGCCGAGATAATGCAGTTCTAAAGGGGGTTTTTCTAATTTGCGTTTTTCTACGGTAACAGTGGCGCTCATAAACTTAATTATCGATGGGATGACACACTTTTGATCTTAGTCACTGGCTCTGGAGCAAAAAAGCCCAGACTCTTCATAAAATTTTACACTGATCACAGAGAGTTCGTCTATATCAAGGAGAGGGGGAAGAAGGGGACAGGGAAGTGGGGAGAAGGGAGAAGGGAGAAAAAAGCTGATAGCTGACGCGCGATAAGCTGATATCTGTAAGATTACTTATTAGTAATGGGTATTCCTAACCATTGACTTAATTCCGCTGCTAACCATTCAATTTCGGGGTTACTCAGATATTCTTTTGTCTTACTGCTAATAGTATATTCTTTAGTCCCCGCCCAAATAGTTAAAGCCATCGGCACATAAACTCGATCGCCATCGCTATCTTTGGTATGATAACTATCAGCTATCACCAGTTTATTAATATGTTCCCGTGCCATTTTCTTTTTGCCCGAAAGTGTCAAACCCCAAATTCGCTGAATGGCAACAATTTCTTGCCTATCAATAGTGATAATTTCCTCCCCTTTGAGACAATAAATAATCTGGTAAAGCATTCCTAAACCCACAAACCAAAAGGGCAAGGAAAAGAGCAGAAAAAACCAACTCATCCACAGAGGAATAGAAACGGCTCCTCCTGTCCATACTAATAAAAAAGCGTTCCAAGCGATGGCAAAGGCTCCAAGACCAATTAATTTAGGGGTAAAACCTTCGGGAGGTAAAGATATTTTAATTTTCTCCTCGCTTTTTTGCAACTGTACCCGACTCCCTGCGGGTTTTTCAAGGTTTGAGGCAGTTAATTGCATTTCGTGGAGAGTATTTAAAGCTTGATTGGCTGCCTGTGCTGAAACAAACCTTTTCTC
>NZ_SFBY01000104.1:0-4252 GCF_007095505.1 Microcystis sp. M_QC_C_20170808_M3Col | reverse complement strand
TTCAGGGAAAAAGTCCCTGAATTTTCCCCCCAATCACTCCAAGGGTCGGCACTTTTTGAGGTCAAAAAAGTCTAAAAACCTTGTTGGATAAGGTTTTTAGATTTATTCAGCAAACCCTAGTTAGGGTCTGCTGAAAAAGTTTTTCGGTGGGGGTAGGGTGTGGGTTCAGGGAAAAAGTACCTCAATTTTCCCCCTGATCACTCCCATGCCTGGTACTTTTTGATTGACAAAAAGTCTAAAAGTCTTACCCAACAAGGTTTTTAGATTTATTCAGCAGACCCTAGTTAATGCCGAATTATCTCCCGGTCAATTCTTTGCCAACGTTTTTTCCAGTGGCTAGTCGGTTCTAAGTCACAGAGAGCCTGTTCAGTGCGACGACGTTGTATAATCACTTCGGCCGGGTCGGTTAAAGTCGGGTCTCGATAGGGAATAGCGGCTTTAGTTTGCAGATGTTCCCGTTCCTGTGCCGATAGAGATGGGGGTAAGGACAAAAAACTGGCTCTTGTCCCCGGCGATCGCCGCCCGACGCTATCGGTGGCCCCAATCTGCAATCCTGCTAATTGTAAAGCCCTTCGCACCGAGGCAGCACAGGAATAGGTGACTAAATAACCCGTCGGACTCAGGCATTTCGCCACTAAAGCTAAAAACTCCACTGTCCACAGTTGCGGACATTTACCCGGGGAAAAGGGGTCGAGAAAAATTGCCTCCGCTTGAAAACCCGCGTCAATCACCTTGGTTATCGTCTGTCGCGCATCCCCGATTAACAGTTTAGCCGTGATATTAGGCAAGTCTAGCCGGTGATTATGGGCAAAATCATTTAAATATTCGGGAATTGGTTGACTCCAACTATTTAAGAGATTTTCTCTAATCGCTGCTAGGGGAACCACTCGATCGCTTTCCAAAGCTAATAATTCTACCCGACAATCCCCCCTAACTTGCCAAATGGCCGCTAAGGCTGCGGCGGTATTATACCCTAAGCCGTAACAAATGTCAAGAATTTTTAGATTATTGCTCTGGTCTACTTTTGCTGCCAGACGACTAGAGAGGATAAATTTTTTCTCGGCTTCTTCCCTTGCCCCAGAGGTAGAATGATAACATTCGCCGAATTCGCTCGAAAAAAAGGTATAAGAACCATCCTCAGTGACTTTTTGCGGGTAGGTTTCGGGGGAGACAAGCATGGTGATGGAGAATGTCTTTGAGGTGAATATCGGTTTCCAGCAGGCAAGCGTGACCACTATTAGGCAGAATCGTTAATTTTGCCGCGGGTAACTGCTGAATTAGGCGTTTAGCCTCCGCTACCGATGGTAAAAGTCGGTCGCCTTGACTGGCTATCACTAACACCCCCAATTGCAGACGTTTTAACTCGCTGGCACTAACCTGAAACCGTTGTAACTGGGATAAACGCCAGCTAATCGTCTTCAGTGGGACGTATTGCATGGCTTTGAGGAGAGAGCGGCGATCTTCCCGGGATATTCGACCGAGAGCGGCGAGAAAGGGTAAAATAGTTAGTGCCGAGCTGCCGTGGATGAAATCGGGCATCATCTGGGTGATACCGATTCCCAAGCTTAAAAGAGGTCTTTGATTAAAAGAAGAAGCAGGGTTAATTAAAATCAGTTTTTTAATTAATTTTGGTGATTTTGTCGCTATTTTCAAGGCTAAACAGCCGCCAAAAGACTCACCGCAGAGATAGACTTTTCTCGATTGTCGCTTTAATTCCTGTTCCAATAAAGCGATCACGAGGCTGCTTAATTCCTCCCAATCACCGAGATATTGCGGGGAAATCACCAAACAACGCAGATCGAAGTAAGGAGCAAGGTTTTTAATCTGACGATGGTATAGTTGGCCGCTGCCATCCATTCCGGGTAAAAATACAAACAGGGGATAATCGGGACGGGGATGACGGGGAATAATCCAACTGACAGGTTGTTCCATGGTGCGAGAAGCGCGATCGATGTTAAAAAAGTTTTTTCTGGTTATCTATTTTAAGGATAATTAATATTAGAGAGATTTGCCAGTTTTAATAGTAAGACTAACCCCCAACTTATGGATGGTTTCTCTCTGCTCGCCAACCCCTGATAACTGATAACTGATAACTGATAACTGATTAACTGAGCCAAATTTTTAGGCCGCCGCTAAATTAGCAGCCACGAAATCCCAATTAACCAACTTGGTTAAAAAGTCACGGATGTAATCGGGACGACGATTTTGGTAATCGAGATAATAAGCGTGTTCCCACACATCCATAGTTAAGAGGGGAACCTGTCCGGCGGTTAAAGGATTGTCAGCGTTGCCGGTTTTGGTAACTTTGAGAGTACCGTTATCGAGAACCAACCAAGCCCAACCACTACCGAATTGAGTAGCGCCCGCAGTTTTGAAAGCTTCGACAAATTTCTCGAAACTGCCGAAATCTGCGTTAATTTTATCGGCTAAAGCACCGGTAGGCGCACCGCCACCACCCGGTTTCATGCAGTCCCAATAAAAACTATGATTCCATGCTTGGGCGGCATTGTTGAAAACCCCAGCTTTAGAGGCATCACCGGCAACCTTAACGATAACTTCTTCTAAAGAGAGAGCATCGAGTTCCGTATCTTTGACCAAACCGTTATAGTTATTGACATAAGCGGCGTGGTGCTTGTCGTGGTGGAATTCTAGGGTACTTTTGGTGATACAAGGCTCTAAGGCAGTGTAATCGTAGGGTAAAGGGGGAAGTGTGTAAGCCATGTGTTCTCTGTATCCTCTCTTGAGAGCTTGTTTAAGGTAGTGTTGTTAACCTTTTGTCAGTATTCAGCTTAACCAAGACGAATACCTTTGCAATAAAACTTTACATCCTCAATCATAGCACCGAAGGAGACTTGATCAGTGATCACTGATCGATCAGCTTTTTTCTCCCATCTCCCTTCTCCCCCATCACCTCAACCCCAACCCCTCACTGATAACTGATAACTGATAACTGATAACTGAAAAATCCTCCTATCGACCATCTCCTAAATCCTGAGAAGATCACCAAACAATGTTAGAATAATTCCCGTACTGTAGGCGCTTGCAGATTCTTGTGGGCGTGGCAGGGCAGGCGAAAAACGATTCCGTTAGGAATTAAACCAAAAAAGCTCCACTGGAAACAGCAGTAGATTTTATCGAAAATTTGGGTTGAAAACCCCGTCCTTTTAGGACGGCTTTGTGTTAAAATCTCAGTGGTCTAAAAAACCCGCCCTATCATAGATACTCCAGAATAAATATACTAGGTTGAAATTCCTGCAACGGGTTGACGATGAGTAAGGGGAAGCTGACGGCCGCTGGGAACTCCATGCTAGAGGCAAAACGTACCGCGGGTCGGTATGTACAAACCCAAAAAAGTATTGGTCGCCGGAAGACATACGTTCGACTTTAAACGGACGGGTCGGAAGGCATAAGACTACCCCTAAGGTAGCGGCATCCTGGGTCGCGTCAACCCCATTGACGCGACCATCCTAAAAAGGTGGCGTGGGGAGGAATCACCGCTCGTTTACGGCGGTGAGGATGTCAAGGATCAATACAAAATTATCATTTACAGATCTTTCTTGGTAACTTATGGCACAGCGTACACGCTTAGGTGAAATCCTTCGTCCCCTCAACTCAGAATATGGTAAAGTTTCTCCCGGTTGGGGAACTACCTTGCTGATGGGAGTGTTTATGGCTCTGTTTTTAGTCTTTTTGCTGATTATTTTACAGATCTACAACTCCTCCCTAATTTTAGAAGGATTTAATGTAGATTGGGGTCAGTAAGCAGATTCCAACAATCTCGTCGGCATTTTTGGCGGCAGAATTATCCCTCGGACTTTGGCAGGTGGGTTATTGCCCACCGCAAGTTTTTTATTAGGAGCAAAAAGATGAATATTTTTGGGATTGGATTGCCGGAAATGGGGTTAATTCTCTTGATTGCCCTGCTAGTTTTCGGACCGAAAAAATTACCAGAAATCGGTCGCAGTTTAGGCAAAACGATTCGAGGATTTCAAGAAGCATCAAAGGAATTTGAAAGTGAATTTAAGCGAGAGGCCGAGCAGATTGAAGACTCGGTAAAAATCAAAGCTGAATTAGAAGAAAGTCAATCTCCTAGCGATCGAACGCGTTCCAGTTAAGAACCGTGTAGAGTTGATACTCCCCGCCGTAAAACGGACGGGGATTCTTGGTTCAACGACAGGGCTTAAAAATCTAAAGGAAGTGTAACCTTCACCCTACGACCAAATACCCCATCTAAAGATGCAAATATCGAGCC
>NZ_SFBY01000103.1:0-3602 GCF_007095505.1 Microcystis sp. M_QC_C_20170808_M3Col | reverse complement strand
AATATAGCTAGTAGTCTAGCGGTTTCTGCTAACGTCCCAGAACCCATTATCGGGTCATCAAACGATGATATTATCACCGGTACTGCGGACAATAATATTCTAATTGGTGGCTTAGGTAATGATACCCTAACAGGGGGTGCAGGTGGCGATCAATTCACCTTCAACAACCGCAATGAAGGGATTGACACAATTACCGATTTCCTCTCCAGTCAGGGGGATAAAATTACTGTCTCTGCTGCGGGTTTTGGCGGTGGTTTAGCCGCAGGAGTTGCGATTACAGCCGCTCAATTCGTGTTAGGAACAACTGCATTAAATGCCAGCAATCGCTTTATTTATAATACAATCACTGGAGGACTATTCTTTGATGGGGACGGGACAGGTACACTAGCAGCTATTCAAATTGCAACTCTCAGTTCTAAACCGACTCTTACCGCCTCTGATATAGTTGTATTAGTTTAAGGTTAATTCTGTGTTCTCTGTGGTTTTGATTGGACTAGAAAACGGGTTTCTTGAAGAAACCCGTTTTCTGGACTTTAAGACAAAAAAACGTTTCGCTCACAAACTCTATAAAATTGAGCTGCAGCCTTTGACTGATTACTGTTTACTGATCACTGAAAGGTTTCCTATCTCAACTAGAAAATTAATTTTTCACGACTACTTATAGTTAATCATGTATTTCTGGCAATTTCGTGTTTATCAGCGTCCTTTGCTGCGTCCCCTACAAACCCATCACAGACTATGGCAAATTAGGGAAGGAATTATTATTCGCTTAGAAGCTGAAGATGGACGTATTGGATGGGGAGAAATTGCTCCTTTACCTGAATTTGGTTCAGAAACATTATCGGCAGCAATATTATTCTGTCAAAGTCTCGAAAATCCCCTATCAATAAATTCAATTTTTTCTATTCCTGAACAATTTCCCGCGTGTCAATTTGCCTTTGAATCAGCTTTAGAAGATTTAAGTATAGAAAATAAATCAAAAGAAATAGAAACGAAAAATTATAGTTATTTATTACCCACTGGTGCGGCAGTATTTCCCTGTCTGGATGATATTTTAGCTTCTAATCAAACTAATACTTATAAATGGAAAATTGCAGTTAATTCTCTCAAGCAAGAGTTAAACTTATTTGAAAAATTAATTACCCGATTACCCAGGGAAATTAAATTGCGTTTAGATGCCAATGGGGGATTAAGTATTGCTGAGGGTAAAATCTGGTTAAAAATTGCCGATGAATCTAAAATAATTGAATTTATCGAACAACCTTTACCCCCGTCTAAATTGGCAGAAATGTTGCAATTAAGTCAAGATTTTACCACAGGGATTGCTTTAGATGAATCCGTAGCCAATCTTCGACAAATAGAGGAATGTTATCAACGGGGATGGCGAGGAATTTTTGTGATTAAACCGGCTATTACCGGTTCAATACAAGGGTTAAGAAATCTCTGGGAAAAATATCCCTTAGATTTAGTATTTTCCTCCGTTTTAGAAACTAATATCGGCAGAAAATCCGCTTTACGTCTAGCACAAGAATACCCCCGAAAGGAGCGAGCTTTAGGTTTTGGTGTGCAACAATGGTTTAATAATAGTGAACCCGATTGGTTAGAAAAACTGTGGACGACATCAGCAAACAATTAGCATATCTCAGTCAAAAAGACTGGTTATATGGATACAATAGCCAAAAATTTTATCAATTATATCAGTCCTATTCTCAGCAATTTATCGCCGCAGATAATCCTCGATTAACTATGCTGCTTGCTGAAGGCAATCCCCTTAAATTCTTAGCTATATTCTTGGCTGCCGTCAGTGCCAAAAGTTGCCTATTTCTAGCTAATCCCGACTGGAAAAATAACGAATGGCAACAGGTTTTCTCTCTGATGCAACCCGATTATATTTTTGGCGAAAATATCAAGGTTTTTAAGCATAGTTATACTCCTGTTAATCCTGTGACTAATTCTCTGATGATACCCACGGGAGGAACCTCGGGAAAAATTCGCTTTGCTATCCATAACTGGTTAACCTTAACTGCTTCTGTTAAAGGTTTCTCTGAATATTTTCAAGTCAAGCAGGTTAACTCTTTTTGCCTATTGCCTTTATATCATGTTAGTGGTTTAATGCAGTTTCTCAGAAGTTTTTTAACGGGGGGAGATTTTGCTGTTATTCCTTACCATAAAATCAAACAAAAGCGCATAAATAATCTCAATCTTCAAGATTATTTTATCTCCTTAGTCCCCACTCAATTACAATTCTTTCTCGAAAATGATCCTCGATGGTTAGCCAATTTTAAAACAGTTTTACTAGGAGGTTCCCCTGCATGGCCATCTTTACTAGAAAAAGCTAGAGAATATAATATTTCTCTGTCTCCCACCTATGGAATGACGGAAACTGCCTCACAAATTGTCACTCTTAAACCAGAAGATTTTCGACGAGGAAATAATAGTAGTGGACAGCTATTACCCCATGCTCAGATAAAAATTAATCCCGATAACCAGAAAATTATTATTGAAGCGAAATCTTTATTTTTAGGCTATTATCCCCATCTTAATCAAGCAAGCTACTTCGAGACCGATGATTTAGGTTACTTCGATGAAAGTGGTTATTTATATATCATTGGCCGCGATAGTCAAAAAATAATTACCGGAGGAGAAAATGTTTATCCTTTTGAGGTAGAAACTGCCATTAGACAAACTAATTTAGTTAAAGATGTGGTGGTTTTAGGATTGCCAGATTCTCGATGGGGACAGGTAATTGTGGCTTTTTATGTACCCGTTAACTCTCAGATATGCCAGACAATTATTCAATCCCAGATTAAGGATAAATTAGTCAATTATAAACTGCCGAAACATTGGATAAAATTACCAGAGATACCAAAAAGTCCCCAGGGGAAGATTAATCAAACTACTTTAATTAAATTAGCTGAAACTTGTTTTACACCGAGTCAAATTCTCGACGGTACTTAACCAAACCTTGCACTCCTGTTAAACAATCAATCCGTAATTCTAAAACCATAAATACCTCCTCTGGGACGGGATACTCACAGGTTGACACTCCCGTCGCGCTCATGCGAGGGATTCTTGGTTCACTGAGTTTCCTTAATCTGGCAGGACGTATCCAACCAAACCAGAGGGAATCTCACGCCGGCGCGTATTAGTTTCCGTGTGTCCCACGGTACTTAGTCCTCTTTTCAGAATGTTGATAGCAGCGTTAATATCTCTATCTTCTACATAGCCACAGTGAGGACAAAGATGGGTTCTTGTAGATAGAGATTTAGGTACTTTTTGACCACAATTAGCGCAATTTTGACTGGTGTTATGGGGAGCTACTGCTACCGTGGCCTTACCATATTTAAAGCCAAAATCTTCTAACCATTGCCGAAAAGTTGACCAAGCCACATCATTAATAGATTTAGCTAGTCTAGAGTTTTTTACCATGCCTTGAACATTTAAGTTGACCTGAGCGATAAAATCGTTAGATTTAATGACGCACAATGCCTCTTTTGAGCCAAAGCCTCTACGTTGCCTACTTATTCTTAAATGTTTTCTAGCATACCTCTTTCTAGCTTTTTGGTAGTTGTTTGATTGGGGTTGACCTTTTCTAAACTTTT
>NZ_SFBY01000102.1:0-15600 GCF_007095505.1 Microcystis sp. M_QC_C_20170808_M3Col | reverse complement strand
TCAGGGAAAAAGTCCCTGAATTTTCCCCCCAATCACTCCAAGGGTCGGCACTTTTTGAGGGAAAAAAAGTCTAAAAACCTTGTTGGATAAGGTTTTTAGATTTATTCAGCAAACCCTAAGTAGGGAGGCACAATTATTTGTAGGATGGGTTAGCGCACTTCGTAACATGAGCGGGCGTTGGGTTTAATGCTTCAACCCAACCTAGGTTCTTCTCGTCACTTTCGGGAATGGGTGAACAACGGGAAATAGTTGCGGGTTCGGGATGGCGGGGTAGCGATCGGCGTTGCTGCGCTGGAGGCGAGTGTGGTAAGGTTGTTATGATATAATCATTAGATAACATCGTACTGTTAGTGGATAAGCTCCTATGGCTTGTAAAGAGAATCACTTAACTGATTGGAAAATCACCAAACGTATTCCGATTAATAAAGATAACTCTAAAAAAATTTCCGATTCTTTTTCTTCTGATAATTATTTAAAAAAAGAATTAATGGAGATTTTTTGGTTAAAAAATATAGAGATTTTCACGTTACTGAGGTATCGACAAGTTTTGCCAACAAAGGGTTTAAGCCCCTTGCCCATGCCTCATTCTGATGAAAACTGCTATAAAATCGTCATTGTCAAAGATCGCGATCAAAGTTTTTTTAGGAAGGTTGATGAATGTTTGACAAAAATTGTTGAAAATTTATACGAAAGCAAAGTTTTTTTTGAATCTATTTCTTGGCAATCTGCAAAAACCAATGACAAAATAAACAAAGAAATTAAAGACATAGCTGGCAACATTAAAATTCTTTTTGAAAAAAGAGAATGGTATCAAGTCTATAATGCAATAGATCATGCAATTTTTGCAATTAAAAATTTTGTTGAACTAAATTCACAAGACGCTACATATATCGACCTCAAAACCATCGCTTTTTTAAGAGAAAAAGCTGGAAATTTATATCGAGATTTTCGTATTCTCGATAACAATTGGAATTCTTTAAAAATAATTATCGCAAAATATTGCAGTTATTCTGAAAGAGATTTATTTTATCTAGAAGAAGACTTTTTAAAAGTTTTTTCAGAAAAATTAGAAACGTTTGGTGACAAGCTAGAAGATTACATTGATTTTTTTGATATTGAAACTCTTCAAGATATTCAAGTAATAATGAGCGATATAATCGATCAGTCTCGTAAAAAAAATATAGATTTCAGTACGCCGACTGATTCCAAAAACTCTTTTAGAGTTCGGATTCGCAATGCGGCTGGATTTATTGACAGACTAATTGATTTTGTGGTTGAAGAGTCGGAGTCCGAAGATCAAGAGATTCTGGAAGTGATCGCTAATCACAGTAATTTTACTTTTTTGAAAGAGGAAAATATAAAAGAGGAGTATGTTAAAAATTGAATCAAGTGTCCGTTTTTTATAAAAAAGGAGATGTGGTATATGCTCCCTTTCCCTATCAGGATAATACAGAAGAAGAGAAAGAAAGGCCTGTTCTAATCCTCGCTCCTGTCTTAGAGGGAAAAGGGTTTATCTGCGCTTACATAACTAGCAATTCTAATAAAAGATCGGGGATGCTAGAAATTAAGCGGAGGGATTTTAAAGAAGGACATCTAGATGATGGATACGAAGCTTCTTATGTTAGACCGGACTGCATATCTACACTTAATAGAGAATTATTTAGAAGAAAATGCGGGACTTTGAGAGATGAAGTCGTAGATGAAATTATTCAAACTCTTATTGAATTATTGCAAGAACCACCTCAATCACCTCCCCCCCCTAAAAGTATAGAACGGCCTCCTAAACCTAAAAAGAAAAATTTTTAAAATAAAATATGCACTAAATCTGATAATCCATGACGAAAACCACCTTACCACCCCGTGCGTTGGCACTTAAGGCCGCGGTCATCTTCTTGGGATAGGGGAGATTGAGATTATTCATTAACTGAATAAAATCCTCGCGATTGCGGCCGGCGAAACGGGGATTCCAGCGCTTTTCCTCACCGATCGAGGAGACCGTTCTTCCCAGATAATCGTGACAGGGATAAACAAGCGTATCGTCGGGGAGAGTGAATAACTTCTCCGTCACCGTCCTGTATAGTACTTCCGGCGAACCCTTCTGAAAATCGGTGCGACCGCAACCGCGAATTAAGAGTGCATCCCCCGTTAATAGGCGTTTTTCATCGATGAGATAGGCCATATGACTATCGGTGTGGCCCGGAGTGGCGATCGCTTTTAGCTGCTGACCTGCCACGATCCAGAGGTCGCCATCGCGCACATAACCATCGATATCGTTCACTTCCGCGTTTTCGGGAACGAGGATCGAACAGTTGGTTAACTCGCGTAATCGGTGCGCTCCGGTGATATGGTCGGCGTGGACATGGGTTTCCATCGTGTAGCCTAGAGTTAACCCCAACTGCCAAAGAATCTGCCGATCGCGATCAACCTGTTCCAGGACCGGATCGATTAAAATCGCCTCCCCCGTACCCGAATCAGCGATCAGATAGGTGTAGGTACTCGATTCCCTATCGAAAAGCTGGCGGAAAATCGGCGCTGCCGGCCCGAATGCGATCGAGTAACCGGCGGGGAGAGAAGTTCTCTCTTTGAGCGATCGCAACAACTCCCGGGCCAGTTCGGCCGCCTGTAAACGCAGTTCGGGAATAGCGGTGGTTTCCCAGAGATCGCCTTTGCGGGGATTTCCCAAGGTGTACAGCGTGTCCGATGCCGTACCGTCTGGCCTGAGAATCGCCCCGTTGTCCGCGGTTTCGATGCCGCAATTCAAAGGATGGGGACGGATTAACCCCCGTTGGCGAAGATGAACGACGAGGGGATCGGTTATGGTCGCGTAATCGTTACCCGCGCCGGTACAGTTAATGATTCGATCGATCGGTAGGTTTAACAGGTTTCCCGTTCCCCGTTGACGGATAGTAACCTCTACACAGCCGTTTTTAACCTCAGCACTTTCAATTCTTCCCCCATGATAGGTTAATTGTCCCGATTCTACGGCCTCGTCGAGGATACCGGCGATCTCGTCGGCGAGGCGATGGCGAAGAACCTCCCAATAGGCTTTCAGGTGGCGTAGAAATCTGGCGCGTTCCGCTATCGGCAGACAATGCCATAGACCTTGAGATATCGGGCGTAAGGCGTTTAAAACGGCGCGCCAGTCGTGACCTCGACTCTCTGCGGTTTTTACCTCCGCGCGAATCTGCCGTAGGAGTCCCCGCGTGGTCTGGGGCGCGGTTTCGAGGGTGAGGAACGGGGGATAGGGATCGGTGGGGCGGTGCGTTCGGGGGATCAGGCCATGACGGGAAACCGCGTGGATTTTGCCCGTGAATCCCCTTTGTGCCAGGGAAACCACCATATCCACCATCGTTAACCCCGTACCGACGATCAAGATCGTCCCGTCGGGTTTTAGCTCGGTGAGTGTGTCCGTCTCCCATGCGTCGCGGAGATAGAGGGAATTGAGAGACGCGAGGGGTTGGGGAACCGTTGCGGGAAAATTGCCCAGCGCCAGAACTACTTTAGCGGCGCTGATTTTCTTGCCTCCTTTTAGGGTAATCGTCGCCTTTTCCCCGTCGAGTGTCAGATCGATCGCCGCATCGGTAAATGTTTCCAGACGGTGATCGGCAATGGCGTTTTCCCTCGCTTCTTCTAGGATCGATCGGATGTATTTGCCGTACACTAGACGCGGTACGAAGCTGGCCGGATCGATCGATCGATAGCCGTTATCCGCTAACCAGTGGAGGAAATGTTCGGGATCGTCCTCGAAGGCGCTCATTTTGCCGGCAGGAATATTGAGCAGGTGGCCGCTATCTCGCGTTCCGTAGGCGATCCCCGTACCGAGGGGTTTTCGGTGATCGATCAGGGCGATCGATAATGGAGTCCCCGTGTCGCGTAATAGGTTCGCCGTCACGAGGGAACCACTAAATCCTCCCCCGATAATGGCGATGTCGAAAGTTGCAGAAAATTGATTCCGGTCAATGTAGCTCATAGATAACTATCGGGGGGAGAATTAGGGGTATGGTAAGGGTGTCCTTGTGGAGAAAAGAAGCGTTTGGTTGAGCATTTAGGTCATCGATAGGCGATGCCCATTTGTTGAAAAATAGTATTAACTCGCCAATGTCGGTTTTTGCAGGAAGCTTCGGCCGCTATCTGTTGTTTTTTAATTCTCATAACAAATCCTTTTTTAATAGCATGATTAACTCCCAAGTTATCGATTGTTTCTCCCTGCTCTGGTGTTCCCCACTCTGCTAGACCTTTTAAGGAGGATTTAGTATTACTTGGTCTAGCCAAAAGACGATTTTTAGGCATTATTATTTAATACATTAAAAATAAACGATAGGATTTGCTGTCAATTAAGATATAAATCCCTAGAACAATATAGATAAAAGGACTAATTTTATGTCCGTAGTTTGTAACCACTTTAGCTATCCTGGGATGGGTAATCAAAAAATAGGCTAGGGCGCACCAAATCCCCATCATGAGATAAAAAATTATCATGATAATTAAGACGTGCATCGGGGAATTATTGGCAAAAAGAGAGGTATAGATACCAATATTATCACCACCATTAGCCACAGTCACGGCAGCAACGTAATAGGTTTGGGAGGGAAAACGAGGAACAAAGGAGCGATTTCTAGAAGAATTAACATCTTCTCTTACTTCTTGAATGTAATCCTCATTTTCCCTAGACAAAAGTTGTTTAATGCCGATAATTAGAGGAATAAATCCTAATAGACCAATCCATTCTTTAGAAACCAGTAACCCAAATAGTAAACCGAGGGAACTAGCTAGGAGAATGAGGGTAAAACCGAGGTATTGACCAATAATCAGGTGTCGAGGTCGAAAATTAGCATTAAGTCGCGAGAAAAACAACATTAGCACCATCAGATCATCAAGATTTGTGGCTACAAAACTCGTCACGCTAGTAATTAAAAGGGTTACTAACCAATTCATAGATTGAAAAAAGAGATAATCCTTCCCATTCTAAATCTCATAGTGCCAGATTTCCTCCTCTCGTAAAAGAAGACGATGGACAGGAAGACGTTCCACGGACCCCTGTTGTTCAAGATGATTAAGTGCGCGGGTAATAGTGACTCTAGTAGTTCCTAATAAGTCAGCGATATCCTGATGAGTTAGACGCACATCAATTAATTGTCCGGTACCGGTTTGTTTGCCAAATTGATTGCCTAACCATGCCAGTAATTTCAAGACCATAATATCAGTACGTTTGTAGCTACGAATAATACTTAGTTCTTGTGCTTGCTGAAGATGAGACAGCAGAATTTCTGCCATTTGATAACTCTCAACTGTGGAAAAGGAAACTGCTTGTACAGGACTAATGCACTCAACTTGATAGGGATTGACTCTCTCTAGGGTTTTACCGACAAAACTGCCAGGTCCCCACAATCCCAAGACGATCAGGGTTCCATCTTCTAACCAAGTGGAGGTTTTCACGACTCCACTCTCGATTTTCCAGAAATTAGGATTTCTGAGGGGCAAAATTGCCCGATTATCAAAGTGCCAGCGATGGGGGGTTGGTGGTTGATAGGTAAGCGTCATGATTGATAATTAATTTTGATTAGGTACTTAGTCAGTCAAAAGCACGAGGCTGTCGGGAAAGGGGCTTTTTAGACAAGTTAAGGGTTTTTTGAGAATTTTGGGGTAAAAATGATAATTACCCCAAAAAAGACTGATTTTATGCCCTTGCAAGCCCTATTTATTTCGGGGTGTTAGTCTTCTCCAGTTCCGTCGTGGCCGAGGAGATCAGTTCTTGCCAAGCTCGATCGCTTTCCTGTAGAGTCTGTTTAACCGCGTCGATGGTCTTTTCCACGCGAGTTTTCAGGAAAGGGGAAGCACTGTCTTTGAGTCGTTCGGTGTCGTCGGCTAAGATATCGATCGTCTCGGAGGTATTAACGAGGCTCTTTTCTAGGGTAATAAGGTTGTTTTGCAGGGTTTCACTGAGTTTAGCCCCGGATTTGGTCAATTTTTTCGTCAATTTACTCACTTTTTCCCCTAGATCGTCAATATTATCCGCTAAGTCCTCTAGGTTGTCCTGTTGAGCTTCGATAATCTTCTTGTCGAGAGAAGGAGCGGCTAGTTGAGCATTTAGGTCATCGATAGCCGATTTTGCGGCTTGGATGGCTTTTTCATAGGCAATTTGGGCATCTTCGAGAATTTTTGGGCTAGAAACCTCATTCTTTTTCTTAACTGGTTCCACCACGGTGCCACCCGTTGCCGTTGCACGGTCGATGACGGCTAACTGTTCGGGGAGTAGGGGCAAGGCGATCGCATTTACTCTTCCCCCTAGGAGCAAAGTGACAGTTAAGAGGAAAATCAGCAGCCGGAAAACTTGATTTTTGAGGCTTTGAAAGCTCTTATTTCGGTTGATCATGATTTGATTTTCTCCTGTTCGGAAAATTGGTTAGTCTATCTGGATTTTATCATATCAAATTTTTATTTAACAAGAAATTTTATAAATAATTTATTGTATTTTTTGCCAATAAATCGCAGACAAAAATATAATCTTTTTGAGCCAAAAGCCATTGTAGAAAAGCTTTTGCTCTCTCAAAGAAAATTAATTTTTATCAGTTTTTCATTAATGAGATGCTGAATTATCCGATGGATTTATTTCTTGATTAATCGGGGATATTTTCTTACGACCTTTAATATATTTGCCTAAAGATTTATTTTTCTTAAGTCGTTTAATGCCACTTAAAGTGCACAGAGAGAATAGAGTTCCCACCAGAACCATCTGCCATAAACCGCAACCAGAAGCCGCGCCTAATCCTGCAGCTAACCAGATAGTCGCCGCCGAAGTCAAACCTTTTACTTGTACCTTATTTAGTTCCCGATGGGATTGTTGTAGGATGATTCCCGCCCCTAAAAAACCGACACCAGAAGCGACCCCTTGAATAGTGCGACTGAGAGCATTAGAAGACGCATAACCCACATCTCCCTCCGCTTGTAGGGGAATCATCACGAACAGGGCGGCCCCGAGACTAACGATGATAAAAGTTCTCAATCCGGCGGGACGACCGCCTCGCTGTCGGTTATAACCAATCAGACAGCCGACGGCCATAGCCATACTCAGCCGAAAAATAATCGTTTGCCAATCTTCCGAGTCAAAAAACATTGCTTAACCCATCAAATGAGATAAAAACTTCCCCTAACCAATCAAGGCCTTTTCCAGATCCCGCTTTAAATCGTTCCTATTCTCGATCCCGATCGATAATCGTAGTAAAGCTGTTGTTATACCTCGTTTTAAGCGTTCTGTTTCTGGCATTGCTGCGTGAGTCATCAAAGAGGGATAACAGACCAAAGACTGTCCTAGGGACTTGCGCTTTGATAATGTACCATTTAGGGCTTGTCTGATTCTTCTACAGAGCGATTATCTGGCTGGGATATTATTCCTACGCAAGTCCCCTATTAGTCGATATCTTCGAGGTCTTTAAACAGGGCCGTGCTGAGGTAACGTTCCCCGAAACTAGGCTGAATCATGACGATTAATTTATCTTCGTTTTCGGGTCTTTTGCCCACCTGAATCGCCGCCCATAAAGCGGCCCCGGCCGAGATGCCAGATAGTAATCCTTCCTGACGAGCTAACCGTCGCGCGTAGGCGAAAGCCTCTGTATCATCGACGATAATCACCTCATCGATTAATTCGGGGCGGAAAATTGCCGGGATAAAACCGGCGCCGATGCCTTGGATTTTGTGCGGCCCCGGTTGTCCTCCCGATAAGACGGGACTATTAGAGGGTTCAACTGCGATCGCTTGAAATTGGGGACGACGGGGTTTAATGGTTTCGGCAATACCGGTAATGGTTCCCCCGGTTCCCACGCCACCAATAACGATATCTACCTGGCCATCGGTATCGGCCCAGATTTCTTCGGCGGTGGTTTCCCGGTGAATTTTCGGGTTGGCCGGGTTGCGGAACTGTTGCAAACTATAGGCGTTGGGGGTATTTTCGACTATTTCCTCGGCCCGGGCGATCGCTCCTTTCATGCCTTGGCTACCCGGGGTTAACTCTAATTGCGCCCCGTAGGCTTTTAACATTGCCCGTCGTTCTAAACTCATGGTTTCAGGCATAGTCAGGACTAGGCGATAGCCTTTGGCCGCCGCTACCATGGCCAGGGCGATGCCGGTATTACCGGAAGTGGGTTCCACCAGAATTGTTTTATCGGGGTGAATCAGTCCGGCGGCTTCAGCGTCCTCCACCATACTGACACCAATGCGATCTTTAACCGAGGCGGCCGGGTTCATGCTTTCCAGTTTGACCACGATGCGGGCTTTTACTCCCTCTGCCACTGGGATGCGATTCAGTTGGACTAGGGGAGTCCGTCCTACCAATTGGGTGATGTCTCTTGCGATCGGCATAATCCCACTTGCTTTATACTTGTTGGCTATTTTGATTATATATGTATTTAAGATGTTTTACAATACTTTTTAAGTCAGAGTACACTGCAAAATGCTGGTGTTGGCACCTCTGATCACAACGTCGGCGGGGATTATCCCTGTCGATTTTTTTGCCTTGCCACTTTTTTTGTATATCGAAGCACAATCGACAAAATTGCCCCCGGAAATTTCCCTCAATTTAGTTAATTATTATTGGTATATAAAAGCACATTTGTTTAAACAACTTAAACGAATTATTAGAGAGATGAAAAGAGCGATACTTTTTCTCAGTATAGGGTTACACATTTAAGAAAGTTTTCTGAGATTTGTGCTGAAAAATTATTTTTTTGCGGTTTTTTTAGGAAACAATTTTTAATAAATAAAAGTAGGAAAATGGTCTATAAAATAATTCATGGCAAAAACGAAGTGTGTCTAGGAGCGTCAATAAACGCTAAATTCAATTAACAAGAATTGTTCCTCGATATACAAAAAAACCTGGCCAAGGGAGAGTAAAATTTTTCCAAGGACGATAGTATAGTCCCAAGAAAAAAACTCCCAGATACTTTATCGGAAAAAATAAAGAAAAGCCAGAGAAATCAACCTCGATATTTTGCCGAAACCAATCATCATTATAGGAGATGAAAACTATGGTGTTAGATGCCTTTGCCAAAGTCGTTTCTCAGGCCGATACCCGCGGGGAATACCTGAGCGAGAATCAAGTCAATGCCCTAATTGCCTTCGTCAAAGATGGTAATAAACGCGTCGATGTGGTTAATCGTCTTTCCAGTAATTCTTCTGCGATCGTTACCGATGCTGCGCGTAGTTTGTTTTCAGAACAGCCCGTTTTAGTTGCCCCCGGTGGCAACGCTTATACAAACCGACGTGCCGCCGCCTGCTTGCGGGATTTGGAAATTATCCTGCGCTACGTTACCTATGCCACCTTCACCGGCGATGCCAGCATCCTCGATGATCGCGCCTTGAACGGTCTCCGGGAAACCTACGTCGCCCTAGGGGTTCCGGGGGCTTCTGTTGCAGCTGGAATTCTCAAGCTCAAAGACGCTTCCCTTGCCCTAGCGGCCGATCCCAACGGGATCACTCGCGGGGATTGCAGTTCTTTACTAGCAGAAGTCGCTTCTTACTTCGATCGAGCGGCGGCGGCAGTTTCCTGATGCTGTGACTTTCTTATCTCAATCCGATTAAACTTTTGTAGGAGCAATTCCATCAATGACCAAGACACCTTTAACCGAAGCGGTGGCTACTGCCGATTCCCAAGGCCGTTTTCTCAGCAGTGCTGAATTACAAGTGGCATTCGGTCGTTTCCGTCAGGCCGCCATCACCCTAGAAGCGGTAAAAATCCTCGCCCAAAAAGCCCCCAGTTTAGCCCAAGAAGCAGCCAACGCTGTCTATCAAAAATTTCCCTACACCACCCAACTCCAGGGGCCGAACTATGCCTACGATGAGCGAGGGAAATCCAAGTGCGTTCGCGATATCGGCTACTATATCCGGATTATCACCTATGCCCTCGTGGTAGGTGGGACAGGCCCGATCGATGAATATCTAGTCGCCGGTTTGAGCGAAATTAATAGTGCCTTTGAGCTATCTCCTAGTTGGTATATCGAAGCCTTAAAATACATCAAAACCAATCACGGATTAAGTGGGGATGCTGCTGTGGAAGCTAATTCCTACATCGATTATGTGATCAACGCCCTTAGCTAATTTACGTCAACTTCACATCAAAATAAGCTCAAATCTCCTAAATTTACCTCGGGATGAGCGCCGAGGTTTTTTTGCGTCCGTCTAATACTAAATCCGTTGAGTATAGGCTACATATCAGGAGAGGCAAAAGGCAAAACGGAGAATAAATAGGGTCTGCTGAAAAAGTTTTTCCTAGGGGTAGGGTGTAGGGTGTGGGGTGTGGGGTGTGGGGTTTTACCGATTTTGAGGGGGTCAATTACCTAATTTTTAGGGAAAAAGTCCCGGAATTTCCCCCTGATCACTCCCATATCTGGTACTTTTGGATTTCAAAAAAGCCTAAAGATATTATCCAACAAGGTTTTTAGATTTATTCAGCAAGCCCTAAATAATCAGTTTTTAATAACTGGATTTAGTCTAACTTGGTCGTCGTCGGGAACCTACTCCAACAAAAAAGCAAAAAAAAACCATCTTGGGCAAGATGGTTGCACACAACGAGTATAAACCGACAAACTTGACTTCAGACGGCTTTTTCTGGCCCGGTAGCGACGGGCAGCTCCGTGGTGCTGTACTCTGTCCAAGAACCCTCATAAATTCGCACCTTGGGATAACCGAGCAGATGTTTGAGGACAATGTACTGTAAAGTCGCTTCCCGTCCCGTACTGCAACTGACAATAATATTATCGGAGGGCTTGATGTTGCGTTGGGCAAGAATCTTGCTGATTTCGTCTAAAGATTTCAATTTATGGGGATTTTTCAGGGATTCATCGGGATTATTTGCTTCCGTAAAAGTCGGCCAGGGTATATTTTTCGCCCCCGGAATATGACCATTTCTCAGCCAGATATCCTGTTTCCCCTGAAAAAGTTCTTCGGGTCTGGGATCGATAAAAACCACATCCGGTTTGCCGATCAACTTCTCTACTTCTGCTAAAGTCACCCGAATCGAGGGATGATCACGGACAGTAAAGCTTCCGGGTTGATATTTAGGGAATTCTTTAGTTACCTTCTGTTCAGAACCCTTATAGCCCTTAAAACCCCCATCTAAGACGGCCACATCTCGCCAACCCGATCGCTCTAGTAAATAGGCGACCATGGTTGCCCCCAAGACATCGCGACCATCGGAATATACTACCACTCGATCGCCATTAGTGATTCCCGCGGCGGCAAAGAGACTGCCAATTTTATCCTCTTGCCAATATTGAACCGGTAAAAATCCGTTTGGACCACGAAAATTATTGTCGGCTATATTCACCGCTTTCGGTAAATGACCGGTGATATATTCCAAAGGATTAATCCGCACATCGAGAATTTTTAACTTCGGATCGTTGAGATTTTGGGCTACCCACGCCGGCGATACAAAGTCTATCTTGGTCTCAGATTTCGACGTGGCCATCAGGGGCGATGACGGTGCTAAGGTAAAGGTTAAAATGCACAGAAGAACTAAAGTGAGAAAAGTAAGGGGACGGCTTTGAAACCGTCCTAGGGATAGACCCTTCCCTTGACGCAGTTTTGGTTTCATGATTCAGTGTCAGCGACGAATATCAAACGATAATTACTATAGGGCTTTGATTAGCTTTATCCCAAAATTTAGGTATAACGTGATATTTTTCTTGGGCAGCAAGTCGGTCAACTAATTATTAATTTCTCCTTATTTCCTGATCGCCTTGGGTGTCTTTAATAACTGTTGCCACCAGATATGAACTAGGAGGGACCAAGCGATCGCTAAAAGCCAAGCGGCAAGGATATCGCTAGGAAAGTGAACTCCTAAATAAAGACGAGTCCAAGCAATAACCAAGACGAAGGGAATCCCCAGTAAAACTACCCCTAAAAACCAGCGCGTTCTCCAAGATAGGATCAGTAAAGAAACCACTAACAGGGAACTAAATAAAGCATGGCCACTAGGGAAGGAAAAATCGTGGGGTAAGGGATAAAATAACTCCCAAAATTGCGGGCGATTCCGACGAAAAAGCATCTTGAGGTTATAACTAATAGCCCAACCTCCCGTCATGGTTACAAGGAGATAAGCGAACCCATACCAGTATTTTTTTAGGGCAAAAATCAGCAGTAAAATTGTCAGTATCGGGGCCACTCCCCAATAAGTGCCTAATCCCGTTAGTTTTATCGCCAAAAAATTTAGGTTTAAATTAGCGGTTTGATGAATAGATAGCATCAGGGATTTTTCCCAAGCAAATCCTTGGGGATACTGGCGAATAGCGATCGCTAAATACGTAAAAGTTAGCGATGTTAACAAGATAAACAAGAAAATTAAGCTATTGTTTAAGTAAGTTTTGGGAATCACGGGGAAAAAGTGGTGATCGAGGATAACAGGGGCATTTCTAAAACCTGAAAATGCAGCAAAGCTAGGATTACTAAAGTATAAACTGTCGAGGAAAGTAATCCATTTCTCAATTCTTTTTGCCAATTGCGTTCTTCTTTCTCTCCACCGATTAATTCTTTCGTCCCGAATTGCATTAGCAGAATTCCCACAAGATTAGATAACCAATAACCAACCATGGCCGCCGGTAGAAAAAAATCGGCGTGCAAGCAAGCAATTAAACGACCGAAACCGTAGGCGATCGGCAGATTAAAAATTAGATCGTTCCACCAACACAGGGGCGATAATAAGTAACCGATCAATACCAAGGTTCCGTTTTTGATTTTGTCAAGTAGATACATCTTTTTTTTTAGCTACTAACTATCAGCTTTGTTTTTTTTGCCATCAGCAATCAACTATCTCTGCCATTACTTTTGAAAAATGTTGTTAGCCACTTTTCTAGTTATAATCACAGTTATCTAAGTAGGTAGGTGTTATGTCAGACACCCCCCTTATTAAGGGGGGATCAAAGACAACATCTATCTTTTATTTAATTCCACCCACTTACTGATCTAGCTGACGGCTGACGGATCAAGACTAATTAACGCTGGATTTGGTCAAAAATCGCCCCATCAGCAAAGAATTTTTTCTGGATCTCCTCCCAACTACCGATCGCCGTAGAGGGGAACAGATTCGACACTTTTGGGTATTGTTTACTAAACTCTTTGGCCACATTAGCATTAACCGGACGGAAACCCACCTTGGCGAATTCCCGCTGCGCTTCCGGAGTAAAGAGAAATTGGGCAAAAGCCGTCGCTACTTCCCGGGTTTTGCGTTTATCAACTATTTTATCCACTACGGCCACGGGCGGATCGATCGAAACATTGACCGAAGGAATAGTATAGGAAAAACCGGTTTCTCCTTTTTGACGGGCCAGAATCACCTCGTTTTCGTAGTTAAGCAGCACATCCCCCTGATCCTGTTTAAAGAAGACATCGCTGGCTTCCCGGGCATCTTTGGGTAGTACAGGAACGTTTTTATAGACATTGCGGACGAAATTGGTCGCTTGTTGTTCGTTGCCGCCAGTTCGAGTTACCGATCCCCACAAGGCCAGAAAATTCCACCGGGCCACCCCAGAGGTTTTCGGGTTGGCAGTGATGACTTTAATCCCCGATTTTGCTAGATCCGGCCAGTTGCGGATTGCTTTCGGATTGCCCTGACGAGTAACTAAAGCTACCACGGAACGAGTGGCGATGCCGTTATTGGGGAGTTCTTTCTGCCAACCGGGGTTAACTAAACCTGCTTTTTGCAAGCGTTCCACATCGGAACCGATAGCCAAATTTACCACATCTGCATCTAATCCGTCGATAACAGCGCGGGTTTGGGAACCAGAGCCGCCATAACTCTGTTTAATCACCACATCCTGTTTTTTCTCTCTTTTCCATTTGTTGACGAATAGAGGGATGATTTTCGAGTAGGCCGATTGAGTCACCGCGTAGGAAACCAGGGTGATTTCCACGGTTTGTTGTTTAGCTTGCTGTTTATCCGCACCTGCCAGCAGATTACTCGATGCCGATAGGGGACTAAAAGCTAGTCCGATTCCCGTTGTGACGACGGCAGCCGTAGCGAGAGAAATAAAAGGTAATAGGGTTTTCGGTTTTTGGGGTCTAGGCTCATGGATCACGATGTCATCGGCTCCTTTGTTTATTTATGGGAGATTGCTAGGTATTTTCTCTGAAATTGTATTTTATATGAAATGAAAAACAATTTCAATACATTGAAGAAAAATTTATACACTCTTAGTTAGGTTAGATGCAAATAAATAAAGCCATTAATGGCTTGATTAGCTCAAAAAACTGGAAATATTCGATTTATACGGCTTAAATGTGCCTTTAAATTCGCCTGAAGCCTCTTTATGCTTCCAGAATAGAGATTTTATCGTTTTTATGGAGAAGAAAGAATTTTTTAGCGATCAAAAACCTCTCCCTAGGTGGCTTCACCGGTGAAGTTAGCGGACCTTAGCAACTATTCCCCTAAAATTGAAGCGGTCTAACGACTTCAATCAATGAGCAGGGTGCGTTCTCAAAAATCTATTGGTAGAACAGTAGAACTTGCATTAGGGAACGCACCCTACAGCTACAGCGATAGCTTGTGTATGTATGTTAAAATGTCTGTTATTCGAATCCAGAGGCTTAAGCCATGAGTAATAAAGAAGCAGTTATTGAGCTTGTTAAACGTCTCCCTGAGGACATTTCTTTGATAGAGATCGCTGAGCAAGTCAGGTTTATTGCCGCTATTCAAGAGGGATTTGAAGCAATTGACTTGGGTAAGGGTCTGCCAGTGGAAACGGTTGAAAAAATGATGGAATCATGGACTACAAAGTAATTCTTTCGCCCCAGGCTATTCGTGATTTAGAAACTATCGTCCGCTATGTCGCAATTACGAATCCTGAATTAGCGAAAAAATTAGGTCAACAATTACTCGATAAAACTAAAGACTTAGGTTTTTTTCCTTTTCGAGGTCGATTGGAAACGCTAATCTCAGCGAAGCGGATTAGCGTAGTTCATGAACCGATTCACCAGGTTAGCGTCGCTAGATTTTGGCACACAGCTAGAGGTTTTTTAGAATAGAGTTTTGCCATTTGTTTAACCGATCGCCCTTCAAATCACAAATAATAGGACAGCGTTTATTGACCTCGCCCTGGCTTACAGTCGGCAAAACTTAATGCCTCTGTGTCTAAAAAACTGGCGATCGCCATCTCAATAATCGCTTCAACGGGATAATCAATTTCAGTAGCGCGAGCAATCAAAGCATCCTGTATCCAGTCTGGTAAGCGTCTTAAAATAATTTCTGCATCAGTGGACGAGATTTGCTCTGAAAGTTTCGCTTGCATGGGTTAGGACTCCATAGGAATTTGAACATTTCGACACTCTCGCCGTCAAGCTACGCTGTGACGGGAGATTCTTGCTTCTACTCCTCTTAACTAGGGTTTGCTGAAAGAAGCTACAACCTTTATTGGAAAGGGCTTTTAGCTTGATTGAGAGCTTCCCAAATGCACTTAAATCTGCGCTTAATCGCTCAAAACCCTTACATCTTCTCTCCTTAGTGCTAATGTACCGTAAAAGCGAGTTACCCTCAACGCCACCGGACAACTTCGAGTTTCCCTCGGAGGGGAAATTATCCCCAGACAATCGTTGGGTTATCATGGCCAATCTAATTCC
>NZ_SFBY01000101.1:0-3939 GCF_007095505.1 Microcystis sp. M_QC_C_20170808_M3Col | reverse complement strand
CAGGAATTAAATAAAACGGGACAGTTAGTAACAGATATTAGTGCTATTATTCAGGTAGATGTGAATCAGTTTGCTGGTATTGAATACGATGAATTTGCGGTAAGAGTTGCTGAGGTGGCAATGTGGTTAATTGATCATCAGATGAATATTAAAGTTAGTAATACTTTTGGTCAGTATTTTCTGCGTTTACCATTAAAGAAAGCGGCAAAGATTGTTAATGGAAATGCTTTGCGGATTGATTGGGAGGAAGTTATATCAAAAGAGAAGCTCAATTTTATTTTAGGAAATCCTCCTTTTGTTGGTGCGATGATTATAAACGAACAGCAAAGGAATGATATGGCTTATGTTTTCGACGGTGAGAAAGGAATAGGCGTTTTAGATTATGTGTGTGCATGGTATATTAAGGCTGCTCAAATAATTCAGGGCAATAGAATCAGGGTTTCTTTTGTTTCCACAAATTCTATATCTCAAGGGGAGCAAGTTGCATTACTTTGGAATATTCTTTTTCAAAAATATCAGTTAAAAATTCATTTTGCCCATCGTACTTTTAAATGGAGTAATGAGGCAAAAGGAAACGCCGCAGTTCATTGTGTAATTATTGGCTTTGGAAGTTTTAATATAACAAATAAAATCCTATTTGATTATGAAGATATTCAAGGTGAATCATTAGTTGTTCAGTCTAATAATATTAATCCCTATTTGGTTGATGGAAGTGACATCATTATTTATAATCGAAGTTTTCCTTTATCTAATATTCCATTAATGCGTTTTGGTAGTATGCCAAGAGATGGTGGTAATTTTATTTTGACAGAACCAGAAAAAGAAGAATTTTTAAAATTAGAGCCGAAGGCAGAAAAATGGATTAGACCTTATACAGGAGCGCAAGAATTTATTAATGGTTATAGTCGCTACTGTCTATGGTTACTTGATATTTCTCCCAGGGAATTAAAGACATTACCAGAAGTCATAAAAAAAGTAGATAAGGTTAAAAATTTTAGATTAAAAAGTAAAGCTGCTTCTACTCGTAAATTTGCGGCGACACCTACTCTATTCTGTCAAATAGCACAACCCGAAACGAATTATTTACTTGTTCCCCGTGTTTCATCTGAAAGAAGAAAATATATTCCAATAGGTTTTATGAATAAAAATGTGATTGGTAACGATCAAGTTTTATTAATTCTTAATGCAAATCTTTATCATTTTGGTATTCTTACTTCAGAAATGCACATGGCATGGGTTAAATATGTGTGTGGAAGATTAAAAAGTGATTATCGTTACTCAAAAGATATTGTTTATAATAATTTTCCTTTTCCAGAAAATATCACCGACAAACAAAAACAAACCGTCGAAACTTGCGCTCAAGCTGTGCTAGATACAAGGGGAAAATATCCTGATAGTAGCCTTGCCGATTTATACGATCCTTTAACCATGCCTCCCGACTTGCTCAAAGCTCACCAAAAACTTGACAAAGCCGTTGATTTGTGTTATCGTCCCCAACCCTTTACCAGTGAATTAAACCGTATTGAATACCTCTTTGAACTCTATGAAAAATTAACCGCTCCCTTACTCTCTACCAGCAAACAAAAAACCACGAAAAGAAAAAATCCTCAATAACGAAGGCACTCATGCACTCATGCAAAAGGCAGCTTTGTTCTCCCCACACCCCACACCCCATCACCCCATCCGCATCCGCATCTCCAATCCAGGCAATTCCGGAGATTATATAAAAAAACACCCAGAACAATCGAGGTAATGGACAATACTAAAGGTTGTGTAGGTCATCAGAAAAGCCCTGTCAGGGTAAAATACCATGAAACTAGCGTCACGAGTCAATCAAGTTACCCCCTCCCTTACCCTAGCTATCGACTCCCTGGCCAAGGAAATGAAGAAAAACGGCGAAGATGTCTGTAGTTTTAGCGCCGGGGAGCCAGATTTCGACACACCCACTCACATCAAAGCTGCCGCGAAAAAGGCCCTCGATGAGGGAAAAACTCGCTACGGACCGGCTGCTGGGGAAGCGGGGTTAAGAAAAGCCATCGCCGAGAAATTGCTGCGGGATAATCAACTAGCATACAATGCCGATAATGTCATCGTCACCAATGGCGGTAAACAGTCTCTCTACAATCTAATCATGGCGTTAATTGAAGCGGGGGACGAAGTAATTATTCCCGCACCCTACTGGTTGAGTTATCCTGAAATGGTGACATTAGCGGGGGGAACATCGGTTATCGTCAACACTAGCCTAGAGAATCAGTATAAAATCACCCCCGAACAGCTAGAAGCGGCAATTACACCGAAAACTAAGTTATTTGTCCTCAATTCTCCCTCTAATCCCACCGGCATTGTCTATACTCCTGAAGAAATCGCCGCTTTAGCAAAAATTGTGGTTGAAAAGGATATTTTAGTGGTTTCTGATGAAATTTACGAGAAAATCCTCTACGATGGCGCAATTCACCGCAGTATCGCTTCTTTTGGTCCGGAAATCTTTCAGCGCAGTATTATTAGTAATGGTTTTGCTAAAGCTTTCTCGATGACGGGGTGGCGCGTCGGTTACATAGCAGGACCGGTGGAAATTGTCAAGGCCATGACTAATATCCAAAGTCATAGTACCTCCAATGTCTGCACTTTTGCTCAATACGGTGCGATCGCTGCTTTGGCGAGTTCCCAAGATTGCATCGAGGAAATGGTCAAAGCTTTTAGCGAGCGCCGACAGTATATTTTAGAACGAGTGCGAGCAATTCCAGGACTCGATTGTCCTACTCCCAACGGTGCTTTTTATGTGTTTATCGATATTAGTCAAACTGGTTTAAAATCAGGGGATTTCTGTCAGAAACTCCTCGAAAGCCAAAAAGTAGCCGCTATCCCCGGTATTGCTTTTGGTGCTGATGATTGTATTCGTCTTTCCTATGCTACAGACCTAAAGACGATTGAAAAAGGATTCGATCGCCTTGCTCAGTTTATCAGCACTTTGTAGGATTATTACTTTCTCTGTTGGGGGTGAATTTTGTTTACCCCTTTTTTTCGGTTTTAACAGCCAATTATCTGTAATCTCTAGAGGTATTAAGATGAGTGGGATCAAGTTAGAGGATATTAGGGAAATTACCAAGAATCCTCAAGGAAAAGGATATTTAATTATTTTTAATGATAACAGAGTAATTATTTTATATAAAAAAAGAACTATTGCTGCTTTGCTAACTCTGATTAGGTATGGAGAAGGTTGTGAGAGCGATCTAACTAATGCGACCAATAATTTACAAGAGATAAAAACTATACTCAAAGGTAAAATTCCTGAAAATTTAATTCAAGATTCCTATGCTGATGCTAATAAACCCTTTAGCGAACTTTGGAATGAAGAAGGATTTAATTTTATTTATGCTCCCCAAGGACAAAAAAGATTAGGCAGTCAAAAATATGTTTTAGATAGTTCCGATCATCAACGACTTTTTACCACTGCTGAATCACCGATTAGAACACCTCCCTCATCTCTAATTCAGAGAAATATATTAGAACAACAAAAAAATAAATGTAATTTTTGTGGCTCAATTCTTAAAAAGAAAGAAAATATCAATCAAAATACCTATGCTAAGGAGCGAGTGCGTTTAGTTTGGGATCATCGGATTCCCGTAGAAAAAGGTGGAAATAGTGCCGATGACAATTTTCAAGCTCTCTGCTTCTATTGTAATAAATGCAAATGGCAAATCTGTAATCTTTGTAACTATGCTCCTGATAAATGTTCAGAATGCGTCTTAGCTTTTCCTGAAGTAACTAAGATTATTTTCCCCAGTCAAGAAAATATTGAAGACCGGTTAAATCGAGCTAATTAGGGTCTGCTGAAAAAGTTTTTCGGTGGGGGTTGGGGGTTGGGGGTTGGGGGATGGGGGATGGGGGATGGGTTTTACCGATTTTCAGGTGGTCAACTACCTAATTTTCAGGGAAAAA
>NZ_SFBY01000100.1:0-3021 GCF_007095505.1 Microcystis sp. M_QC_C_20170808_M3Col | reverse complement strand
AGAGCTTTTACCTATAGGAGCATTCCCCTATAGAACCCCATAACTCTAGTTTTCAAGGTGCGTTCATCGGTTGATGACTGGGTTTTTTAAGCGGTTGCTTACCCGGCCCCCTATTCTTAATATCATACATCATATAAAGTCGCCCTAAAAGGGCGAGGCTTTAAACCCAATTTTTCGGTAAACCAGGAGACAGCCTTTTCAGTGATCAGTGATCAGATGCGAGTTTTCAGTTCACTAGACATCTCCAAAAATTATAACCCAATCACAGCTTGCTTTTGGTCTATGTACTAGCCAAGTAGTTCGATGGCTGAAATGTATATCTATCGTTGCTAATTCAATTTCAGTGAAAAAATATGAGGCAATTAAAATCATTTTGATTTGGGTAGATTCCTTAACTAGAAAGACTTTTAGTCTTGAGATAATATTAGACGAGGTTCACTGATTACTGATTACTATTTACTGCTCACTGAAAAATCGCTCCCCACACCGGTGCTTCCTTCTTCGGGCAAATGTTAAAAAGTATTACGAAAATAGTGAGAAGGTGAACCAGATGCCGCAAAATAGTTGCGTTAGGTCGCTCTAGCTAGGGAAGTCTTGAGACGCTGAGGCGGAAACGAGATAACTTGAGCGTAGTGACCACAACTGCTATAAAATGTCAGATTAAGTTTATTAATCTCACTTAGTTGGGAGGAATCCATCAATGAGTATCGTCACGAAATCGATCGTGAATGCTGATGCTGAAGCTCGTTACCTCAGCCCCGGCGAACTAGACAGAATTAAAGCCTTCGTTGGCAGTGGTGCCGCTCGTTTACGCATCGCTGAAACCCTGACCGGCGCTCGCGAAACCATCGTCAAACAAGCTGGCGATCGCTTATTCCAAAAACGTCCTGACATCGTTTCCCCCGGTGGCAACGCTTACGGCGAAGAAATGACCGCTACCTGTCTGCGTGACATGGACTACTACCTACGTTTAATCACCTACGGAGTAGTTGCTGGTGATGTCACCCCGATTGAAGAAATCGGTTTAGTCGGTGTGCGTGAAATGTACAAATCTTTAGGAACCGACATCGGTGCCGTAGCTCAAAGCGTTCGCGAAATGAAAGAAGTTGCTACTGGTCTTATGTCTTCTGACGATGCTTCTGAAGCTTCTTCCTACTTCGATTACGTGATCGGCTCTATGTCGTAGAATAATTCCTTTGTGAATTGTTCTAGACACACCCCTCGTAAACCTCTTAAGATTAAGCAAAACCCAAGGAAGAACCACCATGCAAGACGCAATTACTTCTGTTATCAACTCTGCTGACGTTCAAGGCAAATACCTTGACGCTGCTGCTCTCGGCAAACTGAAAGGCTACTTCGCCACCGGTGAACTGCGCGTGCGCGCCGCTAGTGTCATTAGCGCTAACGCTGCTGGTATCGTTAAAGAAGCTGTGGCTAAGTCCCTGTTATACTCTGACGTAACCCGTCCAGGTGGTAATATGTACACCACCCGTCGTTACGCCGCTTGTATCCGTGACCTCGACTACTATCTCCGTTATGCTACCTACGCTATGTTAGCTGGAGATCCTTCCATCCTCGACGAGCGCGTTCTCAACGGCCTGAAAGAAACCTACAACTCTTTAGGTGTACCCATCTCCTCCACCGTTCAAGCTATCCAAGCGATGAAAGAAGTCACCGCTAGTTTAGTTGGTGCCGATGCGGGTAAAGAAATGGGGATTTACTTCGACTACATTAGCTCTGGCTTAAGCTAGAAGTAACGAACTCGGACAAAATAGGGTTCGGGAAGCCGAGGATGAGTGCTAGGTCTTTAAAGGCTGAATCTGTCCAAGATAGGTTTTGACGAGCTAGTATTGATCCTTGACTCCCGACCTTTGTTATTTTAGGAAAAAGCCTTCGTTAGTTTAAGCGACAAGTTTTTCAGCGATTAGGAGAAATCAATCCATGCGGATGTTCAAAATCACCGCTTGTGTTCCTAGCCAAAGCCGCATTCGGACACAACGGGAATTACAAAATACCTATTTCACCAAACTCGTTCCCTACGATAATTGGTTTCGTGAGCAACAACGCATCATGAAAATGGGCGGCAAAATTGTCAAAGTGCAGTTAGCTACTGGTAAACCCGGGACTAATACAGGTTTACTGTAATTGGCTGCCACTGGAACTTAAAAAAAGAGGTCTTTCCAGACCTCTTTTTGCTTTAGGGATTTTTTTCAAAATGCAAAGCGGCAGAGTTGAGACAATAGCGTTTTCCCGTCGGGGGTGGACCATCATTAAAAACGTGACCGAGATGAGCATCACAGGCGGCACAAACAATCTCTGTCCGCACCATGAAAAAACTAATATCTCGTTCGTACTTAATATTAGCCTCGTTAGTAGCTGTCCAGAAACTCGGCCAACCAGTACCCGAATCATACTTACTGTCAGAAGTAAATAACTCCGTACCACAGCAGACACATTTGTAAATACCTTTTTCTTTATTATCGTGATATTTACCCGTAAAAGCCCGTTCTGTTCCCTTTTTGCGAGTAACTTGGAACTGTTCGGGAGTTAGCTGGGCCTGCCATTCCGCCTCGGTTTTACGAACTTTTTCTACCATAGTCATGACAACCGCCATTATGATTAAATTTCTCTTTTTAGTCTAACCTGAGTTCGAGATCTGGGGTTTTTTCATAAACATGAAGTATGACCTGATTTGGCATCCGCTTCTGACGACGGACTCCCCAAAAGGAAAACTTGGTCAAGAAACCCTATAAACTTAGCATAAGCTGAACTTATATCTTCAACAAGAAATACTTTTGTCAAACCCCTTTACAAACCGTTACAAAATCTCTAAGATAGAGACATCATCAATCAATCGTACCTCGACAACTTAATAGGAATCATAAACCAATGACCACCACCTTACAACAGCGCGAAAGCGCCTCCCTGTGGGAGCAGTTCTGTCAGTGGATCACCAGCACCAACAACCGTTTATACATCGGTTGGTTCGGTGTGATCATGATCCCCACCCTGCTCACCGCC
>NZ_SFBY01000010.1:0-7626 GCF_007095505.1 Microcystis sp. M_QC_C_20170808_M3Col | reverse complement strand
GAAAAAGGGCTGTTTTTTTTGTTGATGCTGCTCACTTTGTTATGGGAGCTTTTCTCGGTATTGGTGTTTTGAGAGACTTTTCGTTAAGTCACCGAGCGGGCGTAAACGCTTTAATGTTTTGGGAGCATTAAATGCGATAACTCATGAAGTTATTATGGTAACATATGACACTTATAAGTAGTCGGACATAAATAAACAACACTATGTTAAGGAATGTAAAATAGGCGGTTTTCGCTGCTGCATACAGCCTTCTACCCTATTTAGGGTCTGCTGAAAAAGTTTTTCGGTGGGGGTAGGGTGTGGGGTGTGGGGTGTGGGGTGTAGGGTTTTACCGATTTTCAGGTGGTCAACTACCTAATTTTCAGGGAAAAAGTCCCTCAATTTTCCCCCTGATCACTCCCATGCCTGGTACTTTTTGATTGACAAAAAGTCTAAAAGTCTTACCCAACAAGGTTTTTAGATTTATTCAGCAGACCCTATTTACAAAACTTTATACAGCAGCGAAAACTTATGTCCGACTACTTATTACAGCAACTCAAGTCTGTGAACTCCGGTCAAAAATAGCTGATTTAGGACTAATAATTCCCATCACTCTAGTATTAGATAATGCCCGCTATCAAAAATGTAAAATTGTTGAGAAATTAGCTCTTTCTTTGTCAATAGAGCTACTCTATCTGCCTTCTTATTCGCCTAATATAAATTTAATTTAAAGGCGGGAAAAATTGGTCAAAAAGAAATGTTTATATGGTAAATATTATAAAAAATTTTCTGACTTTTCTTCAGCTATTTATGAATGTCTGAATAATGCCCATCTGAAACATAAAAAAGAACTGGATTCCTTGCTCACTCTAAGATTTCAGAAGTTTAATAAATCTCAGATTATGAACGTCTAAAGTATAGTGCGCCCCATTCTCGCCACAGCAAAGAAAGTTCCTGTGGCGGTGCGGGTTGCTATTGGGCTCTGCAGGCCCTAGAGTTGTACGCAGAAGCCTTTGAGAGCGTTGATGCGATCACTCAACTGGAAGGGTTCGCCAGCTTCCACGGTGCAGATTTTTATCAACTCCCCCGTAATACTGAACAAATCACATTGACCAAAACCACTTGGCGCATTCCCGATCAATTGCCATTTCCTCAATCTGGACTCGTGCCGTTACGAGCGGGTGAAGAGATAACGTGGCAATTGAGGCAATAAAAACTGCGACGACCGACTCCCCAAAACGAAAACGTCCTACTCACCATTAAGATAACTGCTGTATCGTTTATGATCGAAGTATCAACCTTGGACAGGCTTGAGAAGTAAAGGTAATGACTCGATCGCTCCCCGCTCCTAACCCACCCGTAGGCCGGGAAAAACGGCAATTCAACCTGCGGTTACTGTTGCCCCTAGCTGTTGTGATGGCTGCCGGTTATCTCGGTTGGCGACATTTTGCCCCTGTCCCCCCAGCTAGGGTACTCAATGTCAGTGGCAGGATTGAAGCAGATGAAACCGATATCGGGGCAAAAACCGGCGGACGAGTAGATCAAATTCTAGTCCGGGAGGGTGATCAAGTAAAAGCAGGACAAGTGATCGCAGTAATCGTGGATGAGGAAGTTAATCAACAACTGCAAGCAGCGATCGCGTCTGTTAACGCCGCCCGACAAGAGGAAGCACAAGCATTGTTAGATATTAGCGTGGCCGAAAGTCGCATTCAAGAAGCGGCAGCGAACTTAGTCCAAGCAAAAGAAGACTCCTCCGGACGAGTTAGCCAAGCGAGTGCCAACGTTGCTGCCGGTCAAGCGGCAGTAGAACAGGCCAAAGCGGAGGTAAAACAGGCAGAAGCGGCAATAATCAGGGCAGAAGCCCAATTAAAACTGGCTTTAGCCGATCGGGAACGTTACGATCAACTATTTAGGCAAGGAGTAGTTAGCCAGCAACAATTTGATCGCACCCGTACCGATGCCGACGCGGCCAAAGCAGACTTAGACACCGCCAAAGCGACTCTCGTGGCACGACAAGCCGCCGTTAACACTGCCTGGCAGCAACTGCAAGCCGCAAGGGGAAATTTAGCCCAAACCCGTTCTACAGCCCTTAATTCCGTCATTCGCAGTAATCAGTTAAGCGCTTACCAACAACAAAAAGAACAGGCTAACGCCCGATTAGCCATGGCCCGGGCAAATTTACAAGCGGCGATCGCTAATCAGCGACAATTGCAAAAACGTCTCGACTCTATGGTGGTAAAAAGCCCGATTAGTGGAGTGGTTCAGGATCGACCTTTGCAACCGGGGGCCGTAGTTACCAGTGGGAAAACCCTCCTCACCGTCATCGATCCCCAATCGATCTATCTGCGCGCCTATATACCGGAAGGGGACATCGGCAAAATTTATGTGGGCAAACCGGCGCAGGTATTTCTCGACTCCGATCCCGATCGCCCCTTAGCTGCTAAAGTGAGTGCGATCGATTTGAAAGCATCCTTTACTCCCGAAAATATTTACTTCCAAAAAGATCGCGTCCGGCAGGTATTTGGGGTGAGATTGGCGATCGATCAGTCGCAAACCTACGCTAAACCCGGGATGCCCGCCGATGCCAAAATTGACTTGAAATAGCCATGGTTTCCTCAGTCGATACCTCTTTATCCCCCGTAATTCAAGTCGTCAACCTGCAAAAAAACTATGGTAATTTTGCCGCCGTCAGGGGGATAAATTTCCAAGTCTATCCGGGGGAAATTTTTGGCTTAATTGGTCCGGATGGGGCGGGAAAAACCACCACCTTTCACATTCTGGGCGGGGTGATCAACCCATCGGGCGGTTATGTGGATTTAGCGGGAAAAAAGCCCCGGGATGCCAGGGGAACGATCGGCTATTTAACCCAACAATTTTCCCTCTATCTTGACCTTAGCATCCATGAAAACCTGCGTTATGTGGCCAATTTGCGTCGGGTGGCCGAGAGGGATTTTCAAGAGCGCCGGGATAAATATTTAACTTTAATGAACCTGAATCGCATCGGCGATCGCCTAGCTGGTCAACTTTCCGGGGGCATGAAACAAAAACTCGCCCTCTGTTGCGCCCTGATTTCCCGTCCCCAAATCCTACTTCTCGATGAACCCACCACCGGAGTTGATCCCGTCTCTCGGCGAGAATTTTGGGATATTTTAGCCACTTTAGCCCGCGAAGGTATAACAATTGTGGTGGCTACTCCCTACCTCGATGAAGCGGAACGTTGTCACCGCATCGCTTTGATGTACGAGGGAGAAATTCACGAGATCGGAACCCTCAGCCAATTGCGCCAACGTCTCGGTTTACAACGCCTAGAAATTCGAGCGCCCGATATCGCCGCTACCGCCGAAAAAATACTTCTTTTGGTGGATGGACAAAATATTAATGACGTGCAGTTATTTGGTGATCGTCTAGATGTGTTAACTGGTAATCCCAAGCAAGCAACCAGAATTATTCAGAATGCGATCGATCATCTCAGCGATATCCACCCTAGCGAGGCAACTCTAGAAAACGTCTTTGTCACCCGTTTGCGACAACAGGGTTCCGATCCCCCTTTTATCCCCTTACCAAAGTTTAAATCCGAGACCATCACCACGGGAATAGCGATCGATGCTAGGGATTTGCGGAAAACCTTCGCTAATTTTTGCGCCGTCAAAGGTGTTACTTTAACCATTGACTACGGAGAAATATACGGGTTATTGGGGGCGAATGGTGCGGGAAAAACCACGACAATTAAAATGCTGTCTGGGCTACTTTCCGCCTCTGGGGGCGAGATTTCCTTAGCCCGGCGTAGTCAAGACCTGCGTAATCCCTTCTTACGGCAAAAAATCGGTTATATGAGTCAAAAATTCACCCTTTATGATGATCTCACTGTGATCGAAAATCTGGAATTTTACTGCGGGGTTTATGGGGTTCCCCCGCGCTACCGTCGCCAAAAAATCGCTTGGGTTTTGGAAACCGTGGGATTAATCGGACGGGAAACAATGTTAACCGGAAGACTGCCGGGAGGATGGAAACAACGCGTCGCTTTTGGCGCTTCCGTGATGCACGAACCGGAGATACTTTTTCTCGATGAACCCACCTCCGGAGTTGATCCCCTAGCGCGACGACAATTCTGGCGCTTGATTAACGATTTCGCTCGTCAGGGAACTGCGATATTAGTGACAACCCATTATCTCGAAGAAGCGGAACAATGCAATCGTCTGGGTTTTATGGTAGCTGGAGAAGTGGTGATGCAAGGTTCCCCCAGTCAAATTAAAGCAGCACAACCGGGGCAATTAATCGAATTACGTCTCGATCAAGTGCAACAAGCGGCAGAAATTTTAAAAACCCGTTTACAAGCTTGGCGCGTCTCGATTTTTGGCGATTGCTTGCACCTCACTCTCGATCATGCCGACAGGGAAATTCCAGAGATAAAAAAGATTTTCAGCGCCGCGGGAATACAGGTACAATCCTTGCGTTTGCTTCCCTTTTCTTTAGAAGACGCATTTATCAGCGTTGTGCAGAGAATTAATGAGGGTTGATCAAGCTTTTTGCTGGTAACTTGGATAATATATACCCGTTGGCTAATCTTTACTCCTGATCTGGGGATTGTCCCAAAAGATGCTCTACGATTCGCTTAACTTCTGTACGGATACCAGTGACTTCGTTGCGGAAAAACTGCCGATCGCTCTCAGCTTGGGGGTTTGGGGAGTAGAACCCCCCAAAAGCTGGGATTGAGTGATAAAACCGAAAATAACGCCCAATTTTAGGAGAAAGTTTCCCCGTAAAAATCCCTACTTGTTAGATTTACAAAGATGAGATGCACCCTTTAAAACTGCTGCAGAAATTTATCCGTAATCGGGCAATTTTATGAAACGAATTCTCTCCCAATGTCGTAAGGAATTAGTGCAGTTTAGTCGTGATCGACTTACCCTCGCCCTCGCTTTTATTTTGCCCGTGATGACTCTTTTTATCTTTGGTTTTGCTATTCGTTTAGAGGCGAAAGATATACCGCTTTTAGTGCAAGATCAAGATCGAACAGTTTTTAGTCAAAATTATAGCGATCGCTTGTTCGCCACTAATTTATTTATTCCTGTGGTTTGGGAAGGCAACCCTGAAACCGCTTTAGATCGAGGTATTGCTAGGGCAATTGTCGTCATTCCTCCCGATTTTAGTCGTAATCTCAAAGCTAATAAAACCGCAGAAATACAAGCGATCATTGATGGTACAGATGCCAATAATGCCAGGATTATTCGCAATGCTATTAAAGCAACTACCCGCTCTTTTTTACAAGCAGAAAACTTAATTTCTGCCACTATTCCTATCGAAACTGCCACCAGAATTTGGTTTAATCCGGGGCGACAAGAATCTCTCTATATTGTGCCGGGGGTTTATGCTGTGGTTTTATGGATTTTTCCCTCACTTTTATCAGCGATCGCTATGGTACGAGAAAAGGAAAAAGGCACAATTTTACAAGTTTATGCCTCCGCTCTCACTGCTGGAGAATTAATACTAGGTAAATCCCTCGCTTATCTAATAGTAGGAATCGGAATCGCCATCGGAGTTATGGGTTTAGGAAGTCTCATTTTTCAATTAGGTTTTGCCGGTGATCCAATGCCATTACTGTTAGGAACTATCCTCTATTTATGGGCAAGTGTCATGTTTGGATTAATGTTAGGTGCGCGTACCAGTAATCAAAATTCTGCGGTACAAGGTGTGTCTTTAGTGGGTTTTCTCACTGCTTTATTACTCAGTGGTTTTATTTATCCGTTAAGTAATATTCCCTTTCCCCTCTCTTTAGTTTCAAATATAGTTCCCGCTCGTTATTATATCGAAATTACTAGAGATGCTTTTGTCAGGGGTATGGGTTGGGCGGGTATTGGCAATAATTTAGTTATCATTTTCCTCTTGGGAATGGTCTTATTTTTATTGGCAATAAAATCTCTGTCAAGAATGCAGTTAGGAGAATAATAAGATGTTTAAGCAATTATTTACAGGGCGTTTTTTATCTTTAGTTATTAAAGAAATTCGCCAGATATTACGCAATAAACAGTTAATTATTATCTTGATTTTCCCCCCAACTATTCAACTCTTAATTTATGGATTTGCGCTTAATCCCGATGTGCATCATATCAAATTAGGAATAGTCGATTATGCCGCTACTGCTGAAAGTCGCTCCCTAATCGCTGCTTTTACCGAAAATCAGATTTTTGATGCTGAAATGATCACTTTTGATGAGAAGACATTAACCCAACAGGTGGAAACAGGAAAATTAACCGCCGGTTTGATAATTCCCCCCGAATTTAGTCGCAATATCACCCAAGAAAAAACCGCATCTATTCAAGTCTTTATCGATGGAGTGGATGCCAATACCGCAGGAATTGCTAAGGGTTATATCAATCAAATTGTCCAGGAATTCGGCACGGGAAAAGTTAATCAAAATGAGCATCTTCCCATCTCAACACAAGTAATTTTCTTTTATAATCCCGGACTTTCTAGCAGTTGGTTTTTTGTCCCCGGAGTCATGGGATTAGTATTAACTTTAATCGGTTCGATCGTTTCTTCTATCACCGTTGTTAAAGAAAAAGATACGGGAACTCTCGAACAATTACTGATGACTCCTGCCGCTGCTTGGGAGATTTTGTTAGCTAAAGTTGTGCCTTTATTCATCCTCCTTTTGGGTGATGTTTTGTTAGCATTAACCATCGGTCAAGTGATTTTTAATGTGCCATTTCGGGGCAACTTTTTCCTATTTATGGCTTTAGCTAGTCTCTATATTTTTGTTAGTATTGGTGTCGGTATTATGTTAGCGACACTCTGTCAATCCCAACAGCAGGTAGTTTTAACCACCTTTTTTATCAATTTACCCATGGTACAACTATCAGGAGCGATCGCACCGATTGAAACGATGCCGCCATTTTTTCAATATCTCTCTCTTTTTAATCCTCTCCGTCACTACATAGCTATTATCCGCGGTATTCTTTTAAAAGGTGTCGGTTTAGAAGCTTTATGGGTTCATGTATTGGCTCTGATTGGTTTCGCTGTGATACTTTTAACTATTAGCACCAAACGTTTTCGCAATCAGTTAAGTTAATCGTTTTTCAATCATTCCATAGGGAAAAAATTAATCTATCCCGGAGTCGTGCTGACAGGGGGACAAGCAAGCTGAAAAGCTTATGTAGCATGGAATACAGACACAGACTTCCAAAAAAGATAGGTCATATATAGTAAACATGACCTAGATAACGAAAATGATAAGTGAACTATACCAGAAAGTGTTAGAGAATGAACTGGGACGAGCCAGATATCTACTGTTGTTAATGATAGTTGGAACCTGACAAATATTGAAGCAAGCAAAGTTAGAGATATTAGCAGAAGCACTACCAATACCAATCCTGTTTGAGAGTCGGAGAAAAAAACTAAAAATATTTTTAAAGCTGGAAATTCTGAAGATTGAAAGAATCTGGTTTCCCTGCCTAAAAGAGATGTTAAAACAGCCGGAGAGATTCACAATAAAAGGATTAGTATATATGGCCATAGACCGGACGAGTTTGGGAGCAATTAATATCTTGATGGTGAGTCTAATTTATGACAAGAGAGCCATGCCAATCTATTGGGAGATATTAGATAAAAAAGGAAGTAGTAATCTCGAAGAACAAAAGCGAGTATTAG
>NZ_SFBY01000001.1:0-4658 GCF_007095505.1 Microcystis sp. M_QC_C_20170808_M3Col | reverse complement strand
GTGGGGTAAAATCGAAACGAATAGGCTTTTTCCATGTCTCACATTTTAGCATATATTTGGTAAATGTGTTAATATTTAACAGTAAAGCCGTCGTGAAACGACGGGGTTTCAGACCCAAATTTTCGATGATCATCGCAGGAGAAAGAAGCGGAGTCGGTAAAACTACGATTACTCTGGCAATTTTGGCCTATTTAATCAGTCGTGGCGATCGAGTGCAATCTTTTAAAGTCGGGCCCGATTATATCGATCCCATGTTCCATACTCATTTTACCGGTCGCCCCTGTCGCAATCTCGATCCGGTTTTAACTTCTGAAGACTATGTAAAAACCTGTTTTGCCCAACATTGTCAAAATGTCGATTATGCTCTGATTGAAGGGGTAATGGGGCTATTTGATGGTATTCAATTAAGCGATACTCAATTTCCCGATTATGCCAGTACCGCCCATATTGCCCGTATTTTAGGGCTTCCTCTGCTGTTAGTTATCGATTGCAGTCGTTTATCTACCTCTGTCGCCGCTATCGTCCGCGGTTATCAATCTTTAGACAAAAATCTCCATCTAGCCGGAGTTATCCTCAATCGGGTTGGTAGCGATCGCCACCTGCAATTACTGCAAACCGCCCTAGAATCCATCAATATGCCGATTGTCGGGGTTTTGCGTCGTCAAGATTCCCTGACAATTCCCGATCGCCATCTAGGATTAGTTCCCAGGGATGAACTAGGAGAAATCAGGCAACTGCAAGATCAACTGGCTTCTATTGCCCAAAACTGCTTTAATTGGGACATTCTCTTGCCTTTACTCACTATTTCTCCTCAAGAGAACCCGAAAAATCCAACAGGAGAAAATAAGCTTTTTCCCCCTATCCGTATTGGTATTGCTAGAGATAAGGCTTTTAACTTTTATTATCCCGATAATCTCGATATTTTAGCCAATTTAGGCGCAGAATTAATCTTTTGGAGTCCCTTGCAAGGGGCAAATTTGCCCGAAAACCTACAAGGATTGTACTTTGGTGGCGGTTTTCCCGAAATCTTTGCCCCGGAATTAGCCGCTAACACCCCTATCTTAACTCAGGTGAGAAAAGCGATCGCCTCTGGAATGCCCACCTACGCCGAATGTGGGGGATTAATGTATTTATGTGAAAAAATAATTGATTTTGAGCAAAAAAACCATTCCATGTTGCAAATAATCCCCCAATCTGCTATAATGTCCCCGAAACTAACCCTAGGTTATCGGCAAGCCATCGCCAAACAGGAGACGATCCTGCTCAAAGCAGGTCAACCAGTGCGCGGTCATGAATTCCATCGCTCCCAATTAAGCGGGGTGAGCGACGCACCGATTTATCAACTGCAAGCATTCCCCAAAAGTGCTATCAATGCCGAAGGGTGGCAAGGTAAGAATCTGCACGCTTCCTATCTGCACCTACATTTTGGGGCTAATCTCAGCCTGCCGAAAAAATTTTTAGCTGCCGGCCTTGATTTTTTCCGCATAGCTGCGTTAAGCTAATTGCAGATAAATTTGATAATCAATCCGCTAAGGGATACAGGAGGTGATGTCGATGGTAGAAAGTAGTAAAAGCATGGGTCTCTTAATCGACAATAGCCGGCTGTGCGCCGGGGCTGTTCTCTAGACCCCCACGTCTAAACAAGATTTAGACTAGCTGGAGTTCCTTCCGGCAGTCTGGTGTCGATTCCGATGACCCGCTACACCGCCCTTACCGAGCAATTGGTAAGGGCGGATAGTTTTTGAGGGTTTCCCGTCAGTATTGTCTAAACCTGCCCTGATTTTGCCCTAAGGGAGCCTTTCTTCACTTTAACTCTACGGGCGCAAACTAACCCAGCGCCGCTTCTGGTTTGGGGACACCATTTTAACGCCTGTCACCGAGATAATATCATTGGCCAAATTCTCTGCCATCATGGGAAGGAGTTGATTTATATTATGCTTATAAGCTTTTATCCAGAATTCAGAGAGTTTCTCTCTCGCCTCCTCATTGACATAGATAGTTTTACCTGGCGTAATCAATACCATTGCCACATCACCGGAGTTTTCCGTGACGGCAAAGACAAACTGATCACGGTCGGACTTGAGACCTTCGTACCAGTAGTCTATGTGTTCTTCTAATTCGTATTCATAGAGAGCGCGTTCCATCTTGCCATCTTCTAGCAAGGCTTTACGCAGTGTATTGGCTATCTTTCTTTTTTTCATGGTCTTGTCTCTGTTTTTATCGGCGTTAAGTTTTGCCCATTAGACATCACTCCATATTAAGAGTGCCACCATAGAAATCGTCAATTAACCTGACAACAACCCAGTTCAGTGGCCGTTATCAAAATCACAGAACCTGGCCCCACTCGTCTAGACGAGCCTGTTGTGTGAGCTTAAGTTTTCTCTCTGTAAGGATTCTAACCTACTTTAGTTTTTGTTTAAGTGCCGTCAGGAGCGACAGGGTGGCCACTTTGTCAACTGGTCAAGGGAAAAAAAATGAGATCACATCTTTCCCTAAGTAATTAAATTGTGTATAATAGCAAAAGAATAGCAAGGCTATATGCGTCGTCAAACTGTGTAGTCAACCTATAAGGTGTGAGGAAAAAACCATCATGTTAAGAATGTTCTGGAAATCATTGCTGGTTAGCCCAGCGATTTTAGGGGCTACCCTGGTAGCTTCCGCTAATGCTAGTAGCTTCGATCCCGCCAAATCTACCAGTGTTTCTACCGAATTTAACAATCTAGAAATCGCTCAAGTTCAGGACAACGCTGCAGGAACTGGCGAACTAATCAATCAGATCGAACAGTACGGTAACGAAGGTCAAGTTGCACCCGTACAGGGCAACACCATCGATCAAGTCACCAGCGTTAACCAACTGCGGGATGTTTCCCCCACCGCTTGGGCTTTCGAGGCTTTAAGAAGTTTAGTTGAACGCTATGGTTGTATTGTTGGTTATCCCGATCGCACCTTCCGCGGCGACCGAGCTTTAACCCGTTGGGAATTTGCGGCTGGTTTAAACGCTTGCTTAAACGTGATGGAGCGTTTAATTCAAGATGGTGTCAACGTCCTCAAGGAAGACTTAGATGCCCTCAAGCGCTTGATGGATGAGTTCCAGGCCGAATTAGCGGCGTTGGGAGCTAGAGTTGATAACTTAGAAAGCCGGGTGTCTTTCCTCGAAAATAACCAATTCTCCACCACCACCAAATTAGCTGGGGAAGTTATCTTCGCTGTCACCGATACGGTCGGTGCCGGTAGCCCCGCCTCCCAGGCCGCCATGCAATACCGCGCTCGTTTGCTGTTAAACACGAGCTTCACCGGTCAGGACGTATTGAAAACTCGTTTAGCGGCGGGTAGTGCCACTCCCTTCGGATTTGATTACAAATCGACCACCACACTACAAAATGGTGATCCCGCTTCCGTCAGATTCGATAATCTGCAAAGCCCTTCCCTATTCCAAACTTGGACCGCGGCCGGTAACGGTAGCAATGTGGTTCTCGACTGGTTGGCCTACTATACCCCGATTGACTTAGGTTATTTTGGTCGCTTCAGTACCTACGTCGCCGCTTGGGGTGGTATTTGGAATGACTTCGTTCCCACCACTAACCCCTTCTTTGAAGACTTCGACGGTGGTAATGGTGCGCTATCTACCTTCGCTTCCGAAAACCCCATCTACCGTATCGGTGGTGGTTCTGGGGGTGGTGTTAGCCTACAATTAGGCTTCCTCCAAAGCATTGTCGGTCCGACCTCCCTATCCTTGGGTTACTTAGCCGGTGGTGGTGGCTCTAGTTCTGCGGCCAATCCTAACCCAGGTAATGGTCTCTTTAACGGAGATTACGCCGCTTTAGCACAGATTAACGCTAACCTCTTTAACTTCCTCAACGTCGGCTTCACCTACGTTAACGCTTACCAAGGTGCCGATACCGCCATCTTCGGTAACGGTGGTTCCTTCGGTGTAACGGGGACTTCCGCCGCTAACCTTTCCCAAACTCAGTTAAATACCCTGCTCAACGTCAACGGCAACAATCCTGATAGCGTCACCCTACAGGATGAAGTCGGTTTCTTCAACTTCGGAGCCAAAGTATCCAATAGCTACGGTTTAACCGGTGCAGTGGATATTGGTTTCGCCAGCTTGAGTGCCTTCGGTTCCTACTCCACCGTGCGCTTACTCGGTCTCGGTGATGCGGAAGTGTGGACCTACGGTGCTGGTATTGCCTTCCCCGACTTAGGTAAAGAAGGAAATATCTTAGGTCTGTTTGCTGGTGCGCAGCCCTACATCGGTCACTTAAGCTTCCGAGACATGGGTCTAAAAGTATCTAACATCGTTCCCTACCACGTTGAATTGTTCTACAAGTACCAAGTCACCGACAATATTTCTATCACCCCCGGTGTCATCTGGATTTCTGCACCTGAACAGTTCAAAGGCACTGGTAACGAGTGGATTGGCACTCTCCGCGGAACCTTTACCTTCTAGGATTTCCTAAATTAAACCCGAAACCCCACCCATGGTGGGGTTTTGTTTTAGGCAAATAGACGCTGATATTCTATCTGGATACAAGCATCCTTGACATCCTCACCGCCGTAAACGGACGGTGATTCCCAAACCTCACGATTTAGGTTTCTGCTTCTTTCCCTTGCGGGGTTCCGCACCTGCCGCCCCAGTTTTACTCTGTTCTGGTCTT